>JAGWSE010000116.1 GCA_028869395.1 Alphaproteobacteria bacterium
CGAGGCGGGCCAGCTCGTGACCGGCTCGTTCATGGACTACTGCATGCCCCGGGCCGACGACCTGCCGAGCTTCGAGGTCGACACCACCGTCACGCCTTGCACCCACAATCCGCTGGGCGTGAAGGGTTGCGGCGAGGCGGGCGCGATCGGCGCTCCGGCGGCCGTGATGAACGCCGTGACCGACGCGCTGGGCGTCAAGGACCTCGCCATGCCCGCCTCGCCCGAGCGGGTGTGGCGCGCGCTGCAGCCGGCCTGAAGGAGCGCCCCATGAACGCCTTCGACTATCATCGCCCGGACAGTGTCGAAGCCGCCGTCGCAGCCCGCCGGAGCGCCGCCGATGGCGCTTACCTGGCCGGCGGCATGACGCTGATCCCGACCCTGAAGCAGGGGCTGGCGGCCCCTTCCGACCTCGTCGACCTGGGCGCCGTGGCAGGCCTATCGGGGATCACCGTTTCGCCGGAGCGGGTGACCATCGGCGCGATGACGCGGCATGCTGACGTGGCGGCCTCGGCGGAGGTGAAGCGGGCGATCCCCGCGCTCGCGTTCCTCGCCTCGGAGATCGGCGACGCCCAGGTGAGGAACCGCGGCACGATCGGCGGCTCCCTGGCCAACAGCGACCCCGCGGCGGATTATCCGGCCGCCGTGACCGGCCTCGGCGCGGCGATCGTCACCGACCGGCGGTCCATCGCCGCGGACGATTACTTCGTCGATCTCTTCGAGACGGCGTTGGAGCCCGGCGAACTGATCCGCGCCGTGGAGTTCCCGGTTCCGAAGCGGGCCGCCTACCGCAAGTTCCGCCACCCGGCGTCCCGCTATGCGGTGGTGGGCGTGTTCGTCGCCGACTTCGGCGGGCGCTTCCGCGTGGGGGTGACCGGCGCCGGTCCTTGCGCCTTCCGCCTGCCAGCCCTGGAGGAGGCGCTCGCGCGCAGGGCCGACCCCACGGCGGCCGATGGTCTGAAGGTGGACTCCAGCCGCTTCAATTCCGACCTGCACGCTTCGGCCGAGTACCGCGCGCACCTCGTGAAGGTCATGGCCCGACGCGCCATTGCGGCGCTGTTCGAATAGACGTCGACCCCGCCTGTCACGTCTCGAACGCGAGGGCATGGACTGACGCTACGTCGGGTGCACAAGATGAACCTCGTCCCACCTGACGACGAGGTTCTCCGCCATGCCCGAAGCCCTGATCATCGACGCCTGCCGCACGCCCCGAGGCATCGGCAAGGTTGGCAAAGGCGCGCTCGCCGACCAGCACCCACAGCATCTCGCGGCCACCGTGCTGAAGGCGATCGCCGAGCGGAACCACCTCAAGACCGAGGAGGTCGACGACATCATCTGGGGCACCGCCTCCCAGAACGGCAAGCAGGGCAACGACCTCGGCCGCATGGCCGCACTCGACGCCGGCTACGACGTCCGCGCCTCCGGCGTGACGCTGAACCGCTTCTGCGGCTCGGGGATCACGACCGTGAATCTGGGCGCCGCCCAGATCATGGCCGGCATGGAAGACCTGGTGATCGCCGGGGGCACCGAGATGATGTCCTACACCGCGACGCTCGCCGCGCAGCGGGGCGCCGAAGAAGGACCCGCGCTGATGGATGCGGGCAACCTGCGCCTGCGCCATAGCCACCCGCAGTCACACCAGGGCGTCTGCGCCGATGCGATCGCCACGCTCCAGAACATCCCGCGCGAGGCGCTGGACGAGCTGGCCTACGTGAGCCAGCAGCGCGCGGCTGTGGCCATAGACGAAGGCCGGTTCGACCGCTCGCTGGTGCCGCACTATCGCGAGGACGGCACACTGGCGCTCGACCGCGAGGAGTTCCCGAGGCCCCAGACGACTTTGGAAGGCCTTGCCGGCCTGAAGCCCTCGTTCGAGGCGATGGCCAATGCGCCGATCGACGCTGAGGGCACGACGCTCGCCGGGCTGATCCAGCAGGTCTATCCGGACCTGAAGTTCCGCCACGTTCACCACGCGGGCAACTCCTCGGGCGTGGTGGACGGCGCAGCCGCCGTCCTGCTCGCCTCGCCCGAGTACGCCAGGAAGAACGGGCTGAAGGCCCGCGCCCGCGTGGTCGCCATGGCCAATGTCGGCGACTGCCCCACCCTGATGCTCAACGCGCCGGTCCCGGCCGCGAAGAAGGTGCTGAAGAAGGCGGGCCTCACGCCGGACGACATCGACCTGTGGGAGATCAACGAGGCTTTCGCCGTCGTCGCCGAGAAGTTCATCCGCGACCTCGAGCTCGACCGTGAGAAGGTCAATGTCAACGGCGGCGCCATGGCGCTCGGCCATCCCATCGGCGCGACGGGCTCGATCCTCATCGGGACCATCGTCGACGAGCTGGAGCGGCGCGACCTGAAGCGCGGCCTGGTCACCATGTGCGCCGCGGGCGGCATGGCGCCGGCGATCATCGTCGAGCGCGTCTGAGCGCGGGCAGGGGGGAAGCCATGGATCTTACGGACGCCTCGGCCCTGGTCACGGGCGGCGCGGGCGGGTTCGGCGGTGCGACCGTGCGCCGGCTCGCCGAGCGTGGCGCCAGGGTGGTCATCGCCGACATGCATGCTGAGCGCGGCGAGGCGCTCGCCAAGGAGGTCGGCAAGGGCGCGGTCTTCGTGCGCACCGACATCATGGACGAGGGCTCCATCGCCGAGGCCGTTCAGACGGCCGTCCGCCTGGCTCCGTTGCGGGCGGCCGTGGTCGTCCACGGCGGCCCGCCCGCCCCTGGCGCGACCGGGCCCCAGCGCGTGGTCAATCGCGAGGGCAAGCGGCTGCCGCTCTCGCAGTTTGCTCACACCGTGAACGTCTATCTGGTCAGCGCCTTCGCGGTGACCAGCCAGGCGGCCGAGGCCATGGCGAAGAACGAGCCCCTGGATTCCAACCAGCGCGGCGTGATCATCAACACCGCCTCGATCGCCGGGTACGAGGGCCAGCCCGGCCAGTCAGGCTATTCGGCGGCCAAGGGCGGCATCATCGGCATGACGCTGACCATCGCCCGCGACCTCGCGCCGCTGGGGATCCGGGTCATGGCCATCGCGCCGGGGACGTTCCTGACCTTCGCCTATTCGTCGCGCATGACCGACGAGCAGGCGCAGGCCCACTGGGGCCCCACCGTGCCCAACCCCAAGCGGATGGGGGATCCGGACGAGTACGCGAGGCTCGCCGCCCACATCGTCGAGAACGATTTCCTGAACGGCACGACCATCCGCCTGGACGGCGCGCAACGGTTCTGAAGCCGGTTCAGCTGAGCGCGCGGCGGGCGCTCGCCTCCACCGCTTCCCTCGGGATGAGCCGTATTGTGGAGCTTCCCTTGGCGAGCACATTGCCCGCCGGGTCGAGCAGGCGGCCTTCGGCGAAGCAGGTGGCGCGCCCCTTCCGCTCGATCCAGCCTTCGGCGGTGACGCGGCCCGGCCGGACCGGGGCGAAGTAGCTGACCTTCAGCTCCAGCGACATCGGCGTCATCTCGGGCATCAGCGAGATCGAGGCGTGCGCCATGGCCGCGTCGATCCAGCCGCAGACGAATCCGCCCTGGGCCACGCCGCCGGAATGGCACATCTCGGGACGGACCTCGTATTCGATCACCGCGCGGCCGGCGTCGTTGCTGACCACCCGCAACTGGCCTAGCGTGGTCTGAAGGGTGGGGGCGACGGCCTCGGTCATGCGGCTCTCCGTTTGTGTCCGCGGCCAGGCTTAATGGAAGTTGCGCCTCAGTTGAACTTCGGTCGCCGCAGCATCGCCGACCGGTCCATCGAGCGGACCTCGACCTCGAAGACGTCGTCGTCGCGCTGGATGCGCAGGGGGATCGTGGCCCCGGCCTCGCCCTGCGCCCACACGCGCGTGTAGAAGTCGGCGAGGTCCGAGACAGGTGCGCCGCCCACCCCCAGTACGATGTCGCCGGGTTTCAGCTCGGCGCGCGCCGCGGGGCCCTGCGGATTGGCTCCGACGATCACCACATGCGGCCCGAAATCCTGCGCCAGCACTCCCAGCCACGGCCTTGGCGGATGCGCCGGCTTGCCGCGCGCGAGGTCGTCCAGGATGGGCGGCAGAAGGTCCGTCGGCACGAACATGTTGATCGGCATGACGCCGCCGCCGTGGGTCTGGCCCTCGAGGCTCAGTGATCCGACGCCCACCAGATCGCCGTCCTGCCCGATCAGCGCCGCACCGCTCCAGTGCGGGTGCGCCGGCTCGGTGATGATGGCGCCGTCCAGCAGATACTCCCAGTAGCCGGCGAAGCGCATGCGCGTAAGCACCTGGCCCGCCGCGGCGTGCGCCCTGCCGCCGGCCCCGGCGATGATCACTGGGCTTCCCGCTTTCAAGGCCTTGGAGTCGCCCATCCGCAGCCACGGCAAACCGAGCGGTTCGAGGGCCTGCACGAGCCCGAAACCGGTCACCGGGTCGGAGCCCAGCACGTGGGCCGCCACACGCCGACCGTCGTGCAGGGTCAAGGTGACCTCTTCGGCCTCCATGATCAGGTAGCCCATGGTGAGCACCAGCCCGTTCGGGCCGATCACAATCCCGTTGCCGATCCGCTCCGTACCGAGCGATCCCGCCGTGAATGCGTCCTCCGGAACCAGCGCCTCGAGGGCCACGATCGCCGAGAGCGTCCGCTCCAGGTCGAACGCATAGGCGCGCGACGACGGCCGCATGCGGGGCTCGACTTCGTAGCCGTCGAAGGGAGATGTCACGCGCGCGCCTCCTGCCGAGACCCCGATATTGCCCGAGAACCGGAATTTGGGCGGGGCCCGCGTCCGCACAAGGGGTTTGTCGAAGGCGTGATCGCGTTTGCGCCCGCCATGCATCCTGAGGCGCCCCTTCGGCCGGCCAATTGATCTGGCGCACGGCGGCGGGGGCTCCGGAGTGTCATGCTTCCCGCAAAACCCGGAGACCGCGAGATGGGTGTAATTGATCGGCACGAGGGAAGCAGCGCCCCGCCAGAACCGGCGGTCGCGCCGAACGCGGGCGCCGGCCAGGTGATCCCGGAGCGCCGGCCGATCGTGGCGACCGGGCGAGGCGTTGGGGAGGGCGTCGCCACCGGTCTCGCCAGATATATCCACGCCGCGGCAGATCTCGCCGCGTTGCGCCCAGGCGAGATCCTGATGGCGCAGGCGATCGAGCCTGGCTGGGCGACGAAGACGAAGGGAATCTCGGCCCTGGTCGTCAACGCGGGCGACCCCTCCGGAGTCGCCGCGGCCCTGGCGCGCAAGTTCGCGATCCCGGCGGTGGTCGGGACCGTTGACGGCGCCTCCCCCGCCTGGACCGGCGCGACACTGATGGTCTGCGTCGAAGATGGCGGCGCCGGTGTGGTCTACGAGTGTCGCGGTCCCTCCGCCTGATCTGGCGCGGCGCTTTCCTCCATGAGCGACGAACCCGTGACCACGGCTGAGCTGACCGAGGCGCTGCGCGAGCTCGCTCTCGACCTGCGCTGGACCTGGAGCCACGAGGCCGATGTGCTCTGGAGCCAAATCGATCCTGAACTCTGGGAGCAGGCGCACAGCCCGTGGGTGCTTTTGCAAAGCCTTACGCCGGACCGCTCGAGGCTGCTGGCTGGCGACCCCCAGTTCGCTGCCGCCCTGCAGGCCCTGCTCGCGACCCGCAAAGCCTACGCCGAGCGGCCCGTCTGGTTCGAAACCGCCTGTCCGCCCGCGGCGCTGAAGGGGGTCGCCTTTTTCAGTATGGAGTTCGGGCTGGGCGCGGCCCTGCCGCTGTATGCGGGCGGTCTGGGTGTGCTTGCCGGGGATTTCCTGAAGAGCGCCAGCGACCTGGGCGTGCCCGTCGTGGGCGTCGGCCTGCTCTATCAGGAGGGCTACTTCCGCCAGGTGCTCGACGCCACGGGCGGCCAGCGGGAAGTCTATCCCTTCAACGACCCCGCGAGCCTGCCGATCGAGCCCGCCATGCTGGACGGGGCGCCGCTTCGGATCTCGATTGCGCTGCCGGGCCGTGGGCTTCAGCTGCGCGTCTGGCGCGCCCGCGTGGGACGTGTCCCGCTCTATCTCCTCGACAGCAACGACCCGGTGAACACGCCGGCGGACCGGGGGATTACAGCCAAGCTCTACGACGACGATCCAGAGATACGTCTCTTGCAGGAGATCGCGCTCGGGGTGGGCGGTTGGCGCGCCCTGGAGGCGCTGGGCGAGGCCGTCGAGGTCTGCCACCTCAACGAGGGCCACGCCGCGTTCGCGGCGATCGAACGGGCGAGCAGTCTGTCGGCAACATCGGGACTGAGCTTCGAGGAAGCGCTCTGGGCCACGCGCGCCGGCAACGTCTTCACAACCCACACGCCGGTCGCCTCGGGCTTCGACCGGTTCGATCCGGCCGTGATCGCCAAGCACGCCGAGGGCCTGTTCGGCGCCCGCGTCCCGACGGCGGCCCTTCTAGCCCTCGGTCGGACCAACCCGGCCGACGAGGCTGAGCCGCTCAACATGGCCTGGCTTGCCATGCGAGCGTCCGGCGCCTGCTTTGCGGTCAGTCGTCTGCATGAGGACGTCAGCCGCGCGATCTTCCAGCCGCTGTTTCCCCGCTGGCCTCACGTCGAGGTGCCGGTCGGTCACGTGACGAACGGCGTCCACACGCCCAGCTGGGACTCCGCCATCGCCGACGATCTCTGGACCAGGGCCTGCGGCAAGGATCGTTGGCGGCGCGACGGGGAAGCGGCGCCGCTCGGCATCGCGGAAGCGAGCGACGAGGAGATCTGGGCGATGCGCGGCCGCGCCCGCGCCGATCTGATCGGCCATGTGCGGCGCAGGCTCTCGATACAGCTGACCCGTCGCGGTCACGAGGGCCAGGCCGCCGCCCGGACCGTATTCGACCCCAACATCCTGACACTCGGGTTCGCCCGGCGCTTCACCGAGTACAAGCGGCCCAATCTCCTGCTGCGCGATCCGGAGCGGCTGACGGCCATCCTTCTCGATGACCGGCGGCCGGTGCAGATCGTCATTGCCGGGAAAGCGCATCCGGCGGACCTCGAGGGCAAGGCGATGATCCGCGAATGGATCGCGCTCGCCGAACAGCCCAACCTGCGACGCCGCATCGTCTTCCTCGAGGACTATGAACTGGGCCTGGCTCAGGAGCTGGTGCAGGGCGTCGACGTCTGGCTGAACATGCCGCGCCGGCCGTGGGAGGCGTGCGGCACGAGCGGGATGAAGGTGCTGGTGAACGGCGGCCTGAACTGCTCGGTCCTCGACGGTTGGTGGGCCGAGGCCTTTGCGCCGGACCTGGGCTGGGCGATCGGCGCCGGGCTGGA
>JAGWSE010000117.1 GCA_028869395.1 Alphaproteobacteria bacterium
ATCAGGGTGATCGCCTGGTTCTGGCGATAGTTGTCCCACAGCACCAGCTGGCCCACCTCGTCGGTCATCGCGGCGAGCTGGGTGTTGCGCGCCTGCTCGCTCAGCTCGCCGCGCTGCACGGCGTCGTTGAGCAGGATCTTGATGTTCACCTCGTGGTCGGAGGTGTCCACGCCGGCCGAGTTGTCGATGAAGTCGGTGTTGAGCAGCACGCCCTTCTGCGCCGCCTCGATGCGGCCCTTCTGGGTCATGCCGAGGTTGCCGCCCTCGCCGACGATCCGGCAGCGGAGCTCGTTGCCGTCCACGCGCAGGCCGTTGTTGGCGCGGTCGCGGGCGTCGGCGTGGGTCTCGCTGCTGGCCTTGACGTAGGTGCCGATGCCGCCGTTCCACAGCAGGTCCACCGGCGCCTTGAGGATGGCGTTGAGCAGGTCGTTCGGCGCCAGCTGGGTGACGTCGGCCTTGAGGCCCAGCGCCGCGCGCACCTCCGGCGACACCGGAATGGCCTTGGCCGAGCGCGGCCACACGCCGCCGCCGGCGGAGATCAGCGACTTGTCGTAATCGTCCCAGCTCGAACGCGGCAGCTTGAACATGCGCTCGCGTTCGACGAACGAGCGCTCGACGTCCGGGTTCGGATCGAGGAACACGTGGCGATGGTCGAACGCGGCCACCAGCTTGATGTGGCGCGACAGCAGCATGCCGTTGCCGAACACGTCGCCGGACATGTCGCCGATGCCCACGCAGGTGAAGTCCTCGTTCTGGCAATCGCGGCCGAGCGCGCGGAAGTGGCGCTTCACCGACTCCCATGCGCCCTTGGCGGTGATGCCCATGCCCTTGTGGTCGTAGCCGTTCGAACCGCCGGAGGCGAACGCGTCGCCCAGCCAGTAGCCGTGCTCGATCGAGATGGCGTTGGCGATGTCGGAGAAGGTGGCCGTGCCCTTGTCGGCCGCCACCACGAGGTAGGGATCGTCGCCGTCGAACACCACGACGTGTTCCGGATGGGTCACGTGGCCCGCCGGCGTCAGGTTGTCGGTGATGTCCAGCAGCCCCTGCAGGAAGGTCTTGTAGGCGCGCACGCCTTCGGCCCGCACAGCGTCGGGGCTGCCGCCCTTCGGCAGCAGCTTCGGATAGAAGCCGCCCTTGGAGCCGACCGGCACGATCACCGCATTCTTCACCTGCTGCGCCTTCACCAGGCCCAGCACCTCGGTTCGGAAATCGTCGCGCCGGTCGGACCAGCGCAGGCCGCCGCGGGCGATCGGGCCGAAGCGCAGGTGGACGCCCTCGACGCCCACGCTCCACACGAAAATCTCGCGATAGGGCTTGGGCGCCGGCAACTCGGCCAGCTCGCTGCTGGCGATCTTGAACGAGATGTAGGGCTTGGGCCGGCCGTCCTCGCCGGGCTGGTAGAAGTTGGTCCGCTGGATCACGGCGACCAGGTTGGCCAGCCGCCGCAGCACCCGGTCGTGGTCGAGGCTCTCGACCGCCTGCAGGGCGTCGGCGATCTCGCCCATCAGGGTCTCGGTGACCGCGGCGCGCCGGTCGAGGCCCGCGCCGGTGGCGGGGTCGAAGCGGGCGCGGAACAGTTCGAGGATCAGCCGCGTGACGCCGGGATTGGAGGCCAGCGCCTCCTCCTGCACCCGCTGGCTGGGGTCGAGGCCGGTCTGCTGCCGGAAGCGGGCCAGGGCGCGCACCAGAGCCGCGTCACGCCACGGAGTGGACAGTTCCAGCACCAGGCGGTTGAAGCCGTCGTTCTCGGTCTTGCCGCACCAGACAGCGACCACCGCGTCCTCGAAGGCGCACTTGATGTCGGCGAACACCAGCTTCTCGCCGCGAGGGTCCTCGATCTCGAAGTCGTGGACCCAGACGGGTGTCCCGCCGCCGGGCGAGACAGGGAAGCCCGCCTCCGCCAGCGCCTTCAGCCCCATGTTGTCGAGGATCGGCAGCACGTCGGCCAGGGCGGCCGGCTCGCCCGCGCGATAGAGCTTGAAGCGGAACCGGAGCGGCGAATCCGTCGCCGTGCGGTAGGCGCGCACGCGGATGGAGTCCGCGGGGCCCATGGACTCGATCACCGCCATGTCGGCCATCGCCTCGGCGGCGTCGAAGCGGTCGCGGTAGCCGGCCGGGAAGGCCGGGCGATATCGCAGCAGCGTCTCGGCCACGGCCGCGGGGTCGCGCTCGGACCCGCGCACCGCCGCCTCGAAGCGGTCTTCCCAGGTGCGCGCGGCTTCGGCGATCTCCTGCTCGATCAGCTTCAGGTCCGGCCAGGCGTGCTGCCCGGGAGTGAAGCCGACGATGTAGTGGATGCGCGCCAGCGGCGCGTCGGAGAAGCTCGGATAGGAGGCCGAGACGTGGCCGCCGTAAGCCCCGGCCAGGATGCGCCCGGCGCGGGCGGCGAGGTCGGAGGTGTAGCGGTCGCGCGGCAGGAACAGCAGCACCGAGGCGAACCGGTCGAACGGGTCGCGCCGCTCGAACAGGCCCACGCGCGGCCGGTCGTAGAGGTGCAGGATGCCGAGCGAGAGCTCCAGCAGCTCGTCCTCGGAGGTCTGGAAGAGCTCGTCCCGGGGGTGGTTCTCCAGGATGTTCTTCAGCCGCTTCTCGTTGTGGGTCCCGTGCACCACCCCGGCGCGGGCCAGTACGTGGTTCAGCTTCTCGCGGACCAGCGGCACCTCGAACGCCGGCTCGTCGTAGGCCTCCGCCGTGAACAGGCCCAGGAACCTCACTTCGCCGGCCGGGCGGCCGGTCTCGTCGTAGCGTTTGACCCCTATGTAATCGAGGTAGGCGCGGCGGTGCACCCGGCTCCGCGCATTGGCCTTGGCCACGGTGACCGCCGGATCCTTGACGATCCGCTCCTCCATGTCGCCCATCAGCAGGGCGGGCTCGTGCGCGCGGCGCAGCACGGTGCGGGCCGGATCGCGCAGGATGCCCAGGCCGTCCTTGGCCTGGTAGACCGGCTCCTCGGGGGCGTAGCGGCCGTCGGCCAGCCGCGGATATTCATAGACGCGGGCGCCCAGGAACACGAACTGCTCGGCCTCGAGCCACTCCAGGAAGGCGACCTCCTCCGGCGAGACGTGATCGGGATGGAGCTTCGATTCCTCCACCGTGCGCCGCATCAGCTCCACCATGGCCGGGAAGTCCTCGACGGCGGCGTGAGCGTCGGCCAGCGTCGCCTTGAGGCCCTTCAGCAGGTCGGCTTCGCGGTCGGCTCCGACCTGGTCGAGGATCACCGCGATCATCGATTCGCGGCGTGACGATCCCGTCTCGCCGCGCACGCCGGCGCGGTCGCGCTGCACCTCGACGATCGGGTGGAACATCGCGCGCACCGACAGGCCCTGGTCGGCGATCTCGCCCATGATGGAATCCACCAGGAAGGGGGCGTCGTCCTGCACGATCTCCAGCCGGTCCAGCGCGCCCTTGCGTCCGCTCGCCGGCGTGATCCGCAGGTGCGGGCTTCGGCCCCGCCGACGCTCGCCGAAGCGCCAGAAGTCGGCGAGGTTGGCCGCGAGTTCGTTGGTGGAAAGCTCGGGCAGCTCGTCCGGCATGGCGTCGGAGGCGGCCTGCTCTGCGAAAGTGCGGGCGGACTCCTCGGCGGCGTCGTCGGCCAGCGCGGCCATGATGGCGCGCACCAGCGTGGTGGCGGCGCGGGAACGCTTGCTCATGCGGAGACTCCCCGTCCAGAAGCGAGGGCGCCGCCGGAGGAGAGATTCCGGCGGCGCGCGGCGTCGCCGTGGGGGAGCGGCGAAGCCTCTGGGGTTCGCTGCGTCCGTGGGCTTGGGGGACGGACGCACCTGTCCGAACCATCCCGGTCCGGGCTCCCATTACGTAGGTACTGACGGCTCAATTTGAAGACCCTGGTCACGGTTTAGCTTGCTTTGGCATCGACGGGCTCGTCGGGCGGCTGTCCCACGGGGCGTAGACGCAGACTCTGCGGCTCGCCGTCCGCGGAAAGCAGGACGGCCACCCACCGGGTGCCCTCGAACTGGGCGAGGATCACCATGATCATTACGGTGAGCGGCGTGGAGAGGAACATGCCGGTGATGCCCCAGATGGCGCCCCAGAAGGCCAGCGCCAGGAGCACCACGATCGGGTCGATGTTGAGGCTGCGGCCCTGCATCCGCGGATAGACGACGTTGCCGATCACGATGCCGATTGTCTGCAACGCGATGAACAGCACGATCGCCTGCCAGTAGGTGTCGAACTGCATCAGCGCGAACAAAGGCGGCGCGACGCCGGCGAACGTGCCGCCGATCACGGGGATGTAGACCGCCAGGAAGATCAGGAAGCCCCAGAAGACGGCGTTGTGCAGGCCGACGGCCGCCATGGCCACCCAGGAGAGCCCCGCGACCATCAGGCCGGTGATGGTCTGCACCCACAGGTACTGCTCGACCGCGTCGCGCATGCGCAGGAAGGCGACCAGCGCCTCGCCGCGCTCCCGGTGCTTGGGAAACAGACCCACGAACTTGCGCTCGAAGCCGCGACGCGAGGCCAGGATGAAGCCCAGGTAGACCAGAACGAAGGCGGCGGTGGAGGCGAAGCTCTGCAGGTCACGGGCGATCTCGCCCAGGTACTGGGCGGGGTCGAGCTGGCGGACCAGCTCTTCGACGGTCAGCGGAACGCGGATGCGGGCGACGGCGGCGATGCGGGCGATCAGCGCCATCAGCTTCGGCGCGAAGTCGAGAAGCTGGCCGAAGAATCCCGGCGCGCGCGCCACCACCATGAAGGTCGCGCCGCCGAACAGCAGGACGGAGAGCAGCAGGGCGAGCGGCAGGGCGGCCCGGCGCGACACCCCGGGAAGCCGGTGCGCCAGCACGCGGGCGAAGCCGTCGATCATGATCGCCAGGAAGATGGCCAGCGCCAGGGGCGTCAGGATGCCCGCCAGCCAGTAGGCGGCCGCTCCCGCCGCGATCACCGCCAGCACCACCGTCGCATTGCGGGTCACGGCCGATGACGAGGCGGGCGCGGGCATCGAGACCTTCTTCAGGAACCGGTCGCGGCGAGCCTTACCCTCATTCGGCAAAGATTTGGAGCGGGCTGTTCCCGGAATTCGTCAATCCGGGCCGCCAGCCTCGCCCGCTCCCCCGGATCGGGGGAAATGTCGCCGAGCCGCCGTCGGGGCGGCGGCGACGGGAGAAGCCTCGACCCCGCTTCCCCCGACCGGTCCGTGGCTAGCGCGGCGCCATGCGGATCGCGCCGTCGAGGCGGACGTCCTCGCCGTTGAAGTAGCCGCAGGTGATCATGGTCAGGGCCAGCTGGGCGTACTCCTCGGCCTTGCCGAGCCGCTTGGGGAACGGCACGGAGGCGGCCAGGGCGTCCTTCACCTGCGGCGGTGCGGCGTTCATCAGCGGCGTGTTGAAGATCCCGGGCAGGATGGTGTTCACCCGGATGCCGTCGTTCATCAGGTCGCGGGCGATCGGCAGGGTCATGCCGACCACGCCGCCCTTCGACGCCGAATAGGCCGCCTGACCGATCTGGCCGTCCTCGGCCGCCACCGAGGCGGTGTTGACGATCACCCCGCGCTCGCCGTCCTCGAGCGGCTCGAGGTCGAGCATGCCTTTCGCCGACTTGGCGATGCAGCGGAAGGTGCCCACCAGGTTGATCTGGATGATGGCGTTGAAGGAATCGAGCGGGAAGTGGCGCGTCTCGCCGGTCTGCTTGTCGCGGCTGGCTGTCTTGATGGCGTTGCCGGTGCCGGCGCAGTTCACCAGGATGCGCTCCTGGCCGTGCGCGGCGCGGGCCTTGGCGAACGCGGCGTCGACGTCCTCCTCCGAGGTCACGTTCATCTTGCAGAAGACGCCGCCCACATCCTTGGCGACCGCTTCGCCCTTCTGCTCGTTCATGTCGAAGATGGCGACCTTAACGCCCTTGGCGGCCAGGGCCCGCACGGTGGCCTCGCCGAGGCCCGAGGCGCCGCCGGTGACGACCGCTGCGACATTCGAATTCAGTTCCATGGACTTGCCCCTGCCGTAAGATCGAAGATGGTTAGGTTCAACGAGGCTTTAGCGCGATGAGCGGGGCCGAAAAAGCGTCACCCGGCGTCAACGCGTCCTTCGACGGCCGCGGACCGCTCGACCCGAGCCGCGCGCTCGTCCCGCGCACCGTGCGCCTCAACGAGCGGCTGGTGGCCAGGCGCTTCTGGCCGAAGATCCGCAAGGTCGCCGCCCACGTGCCCTTCGCCTCCGAAGCACTGTCGGTCTGGTACGCGGTCCAGGACCCGGACACGCCGTCCACGGCCAAGGGGCTGATGCTGGCGTGCCTGGCCTATTTCATCCTGCCCACCGACGCGATCCCCGACTGGATCCCGGTGATCGGCTACGGCGACGACGCGGCCGTCTTCGCCGCGCTCATGGGGCTGGTCGGCAAGCACCTGAAGCCCCGCCACCGCGAGGCCGCCCGCGAAGCGGTCGACCGGCTGCGGCGGGACGCCTAGCCGAGCCGCTCAGTCCACCGTCACCACCACCTTGCCCATCGCCTTGCGGCTGGCCAGGTGGGTGATGGCCTCGGCCGCGCGTTCCAGCGGAAAGCGCTCGGAGACGAACGGCTTGATCTTGCCGCCCTCGTACATGGCCAGCAGCTCGGCCACGCTCTCCTGGTGCCGCTTCGGATTGCGCCCGACCCAGCTGCCCCAGAACACGCCCACGATGTCGCAGCCCTTCAGCAGCGCCAGGTTCAGCGGGATCCGCGGGATGTCGCCGGCGGCGAAGCCCACCACCAGGTACTTGCCCTCCCAGGCGATGGCGCGCAGCGCCGGCTCGGCGTAGTCGCCGCCCACCGCGTCATAGATCACGTCCGCGCCGTTCGGGGCGGTGGCGTCCTTGAAGAGCTGCGCCAGCCCCTTCTGCCCCTCGCGATCGAATGGCCCGCGGCCATAGACGACGCCTTCGTCGGCGCCGTGCCTCTTGCAGAGGTCGACCTTCTCCTGGCTGGACGCCGCGGCGATCACCTTGGCGCCCATGGCGTGGCCCAGCTCGACCGCGGCCAGGCCGACCCCGCCCGCGGCGCCCAGCACCAGCAGCGACTGCCCGGGTTTCAGGTTCGCCCGGTCCTTCAGGGCGTGCCAGCTGGTGCCGTAGGTCATGATGAAGGCCGCCGCTTCGTCGAACGGCATGGAATCCGGGATCTTCACCAGCCGGTGGGCTTCCAGCGCCAGCTCCTCGGCCATGCCGCCCCAGCCGGTGTTGCCCAGCACCCGGTCGCCCGGCTTCACATTGGACACGCCCTCGCCGACCGACTTCACGACGCCGGCGATCTCGCCGCCGGGCGCGAACGGGCGCGCGGGCTTGAACTGGTACTTGTCCTCGATGATCAGCACGTCGGGGAAGTTGACGCCCACCGCCTTGACTTCCACCACGGCGAAGCCCGGCTTCGCCTGCGGGGAGGGCACGTCCTCCAGCACCAGCGTGTCGGGGCCGCCCACTTCCTTGCTCAGCAGCGCTTTCATGACGAGGTCTCCCGGCCTGGCTTGAGGTCGGCGGACGCTATCTCAGTCGAACGGATGTTTGAAGCCGGCTTGCGGGGCCGCGGCCGTTCATTTGGCCGAAGTGGATGGCGCCCCTATATTCCGCGGCCGTCAGCCAGCTTCGGATTTCCCCCTTGGGCGTCACCCTCGATCTTTCGCGCGCGCCGGCCGCTTCCGCTCCCGCCCAGCCGAACCTGGCGGGCCTGACGCGGGCCGAGCTGCAGGCCGCCCTGGTGGAGGCCGACGTCGTGCGCCCGGACAAGGCCAGGATGCGCGCCAGCCAGCTCTGGCGCTGGATCCATCACTATGGCGTCACCGAATTCGAGCGGATGACCGACGTGGCCAAGGAGACGCGCGCGGCGCTCTCCCAGGCCTTCACCGTCGCCCGGCCCGAAGTGGTCGAGCGACAGATCTCCCGCGACGGCACCCGCAAGTGGCTGATCCGGATGGCGCCGGGGATCGAAGTGGAGACCGTCTACATCCCCGATGTCGGTCGCGCGGGGGCGCTGTGCGTCTCCAGCCAGGTGGGCTGCACCCTGAACTGCACCTTCTGCCACACCGGCACCCAGGCGCTGGTGCGCAACCTCTCCGCCGCGGAGATCGTGGCCCAGGTGCAGGTCGCCCGCGACGACCTCGGCGAATGGCCGAGCCCCAAGGAAGACCGCCGGCTCTCAAACATCGTCTTCATGGGCATGGGCGAGCCGCTCTACAATCTCGACAACGTCGCGTCCGCCATCGACATCATCGCCGACCACGAAGGCATCGCCATCTCGCGCCGGCGGATCACCGTCTCCACCTCGGGAGTCGTGCCGGAGATCGCCGCCCTCGGCGCGCGCACCCAGGCCATGCTCGCCATCTCGCTGCACGCCACCAATGACCCGCTGCGCGAAAAGCTGGTGCCTTTGAACCGGAAATACCCGATCGCCGAGCTGATGGCGGCGGTCAGGGCCTATCCGGGCCTCTCAAACGCCAAGCGGATCACCTTCGAGTACGTGATGCTGAAGGGCGTCAATGACAGCCCGGTCGACGCGAAGGCGCTGGTGAAGCTGCTGGCCGGCGTCCCCGCCAAGATCAATCTGATCCCGTTCAACCCGTGGCCCGGCAGCCAGTACGAATGCTCCGACTGGGCGACGATCGAGGCCTTTGCCGCCATCCTCAACCGCGCCGGCTACGCTTCGCCGATCCGCACCCCGCGCGGCCGCGACATCCTCGCCGCCTGCGGACAGCTCAAGAGCGAAAGCGAGAAGATCCGCGCCAGCGTCCGCCGCAAGGCCGCCGCGCCCGAGGCCCGCCAGTCGGAACCTTGAAAACATTCCCGATTTGAGAAATAAACAACGGTTCCGCCGCTGCGCCTCCGCAGGGCGGACGATTGAAAGGATAGGCGAGAGGAGGCCTGAGCCATGCGGCTGGCGACGTCTGAAGAGCAGTTGTTGAAGGGCGAGAGCCTGAAGACCGCACTCGAACGATTGTTGCGACCGGCGGTCGGATTCAGTCATCCCCGCGAAGTTCTCAAGGACCCGCTCCTCGGCCTCGACGAGAAGCGCGCCGTGCTCTCCTCCTGGGCCTCCGACGCCTCGGCTGTCCAGGATGAGCCCACTCTCCGCTGGCTGTTGGGAACGCCCGAGCCGGTGCCGCTCGCTGAGGTCCGCGAGGCATTGCAGCGTCTCGACCGGTGGGAGGCGAACTGAGGACCCTGAAGCACCGCGCGACGCTGCGTCGCCCCGCGTCGCAATAGCGCAGCTTTTGACGCACATGGCGCTCCCCATGTTATCGAGGGGCGTCGGTCGTCAGGGGGCCTCACATGTTTCCATCGCCTGAGGTGCAGGCCTTCGCCACGGGATTCCCCGTCGCTCTGCTGCACCTGGTCGTGACGCTCGCGCTGTTGTTCGCCGGCGCCGGCGTCTACATCATGCTCACCCCGCAGCGGGAGGTGGCCCTGGTGCGCGAGGGCAACCTCGCTGCCGCGATCTCGCTGGCAGGCATCCTGCTGGGCCTCGCCCTGCCGCTCGCCGCCTCGCTGAAAGCCTCGGCCAACCTGATCGACCTGACGCTTTGGGGCGTGGCCGCCCTGGTGGTCCAGCTGCTCATCTCGCGCCTGACCGACCTCGTGCTGCACGGGCTTTCGAAGCGGATCGAGCACGGTGAACTCGCCGCCGCCACCCTGCTGGCCAGCGTGAAGATCGCCACCGGCCTCGTCCTCGGGGCGGCGCTCTCCAGCTGAACCATGCATTTTCCCAGGCTTCCCGACTGGCTGATCTATGCGGTGGTGGTCGTGGCGCTCCTGTTCGCCGCGCTTGGCCGCCAGGAGCAGACCAACGCCCCGCCCGCGCCGCCGCCCGTCGCGGAGGCTGAAGGCTCGACGCTGGGGCCCGCCTCGCCCTTCGATCCCTCGGTGGTCGTGGAGGTCGCCAACAAGGCCGAGCCCGCCTCCGGCACCGCCTTCTCGGTCGACGATTCCGGCGTCTGGATCACCGCGCGCCACGTGGTGGACGGCTGCACCGAGACCGCCATCGTGGTGGGGCCCGGGCGCGGGGTCGCGGCCAAGGTGCAGATCGACCCGCGCGGGGAGGCCGCCATCCTCACCACCGACGGCGGGGCGCCGGCCCTGCCGCTCGACCTGACGGCGCCGCTCCGGCGTGGCGAGCGGGCCTACCATCCGGGATTCCCGCAGGGCCGCCCGGGCGAGGCCACCACCCGGCTCCTCGGGCGCGAGAACCTGGTGGTTCGCGGCCG
This sequence comes from Alphaproteobacteria bacterium, assembly GCA_028869395.1. Lineage (GTDB taxonomy): Bacteria > Pseudomonadota > Alphaproteobacteria > Caulobacterales > Caulobacteraceae > Phenylobacterium. Next base: position 10,181 of record JAGWSE010000117.1, read on the forward strand.
AGGCGCGCGCACCGAGCCGGTCCTGGTCTGGGCCGAGGCCGGCCGTACGGAAGGCCTCGACGGCACGCTGGCGGGCATCTCAGGCGCGCCGGCGCTCGATTCGGCCGGTGGTGTGATCGGGGTGACGATCGCCGAGGCGCCGCGCCGGGGCCGCCTCTACACGACCGTGCCCGAGACGGTGGAGGACGCGCTGGCGACAACCCGCGAGCCGGTCCAGGCCGGGGCCACGGGCGAGACGATCACGCCGGACAACTATGGCCGGGTGGCGGACGACCTGCGCCGCACCTTGCGAGTTGCGCAGGTGGTCTGCCTGAAGACCTAGAGCATTCGGCGTTCAAGCTGGCTCATAGCCATCGTGTCGGAAGTAATTGGCGCATTCTTCCGGGGTGAAGTCGTCGAGCAATAGGCCGATGCGATCCCAGAGGCCTCCGACGGTCCGCTCGGCGGCTTTGCGCAAGCCGCTCTTGAACTTGGCGAACGCCAATTCGATTGGGTTGAGGTCGGGGGAGTAGGGCGGCAGCAGGAGGCGGATAGCGCCACAGGCCTCGATCAGGTGGCGGACCCGGTCGCCCCTGTGTGCGGGCAGGTTGTCCATCACGACGATGTCGCCGGGCCGCAACGTCGGCGCCAGCACCTTTTCGACGTAGGTCTCGAAG
>JAGWSE010000118.1 GCA_028869395.1 Alphaproteobacteria bacterium
CCGCCGCGGCGGGCGGCGTTTCCGCAGGCGTGGAGGGCGGCGTGGAGGGTGTCGCAGCCGGCGGCAGGGGCGTGATCTGGGCGGCGGCGGCGGTCGCGGCGGCGAGGGTGGCGACGGCGACGACGAGGGCGGGGACTCGGGACATGAGCTCACCTTAGCTGGGCCCGGAAGTTGGCGCGAGGAGGGCGGCTCGTGTAAGCCTCAGCCGCCCATGGACCGATACGACCCATTGCGCCGCCGCACCATCGCCCTCGTGGGCCTGATGGGCGTGGGCAAGTCGAGCGTCGGGCGCAGGCTGGCGAGCGTGCTGGACATGCCGTTCCGCGACGCCGACGCTGAGGTCGAGGCCGCGGCCGGGCGGTCGATCTCCGACATCTTCAGCGAGCTGGGCGAGCCCGCCTTCCGCGAGGGGGAGCGGCGCGTCATCAGCCGCCTGCTGGACCAGCCGCCGCACGTGCTGGCCACCGGCGGCGGGGCGTTCATGAACCCGGAGACGCGCGAACTGATCAAATCCAAGGCGATCTCGGTCTGGCTGAAGACTGACCTGGCGACCATCGCGCGGCGGGTCTCGCGCAAGAACACGCGGCCGCTGCTGGCCGGCAAGGACCCGGTCGATGTCCTGAAGGCGCAGGCGGCGGCCCGCTATCCGATCTATGCCGAGGCAGACGTGGTGGTGGAGACGGGCGATGCGCCGCACCACCACACGGTGGACCAGGTGATCCGGGCGCTGAGCGCGTTCCTGGGGGAGCCCGCGGAATGACGCGCGCCATAAGGGTGGGACTGGGCGAGCGCGCCTATGAGGTGGCGATCGGCGCGGGCCTGCTGGACGAGGCCGGCCATCGCATCGCCCCCTTCGCCCGCCGCAAGCGCCTGGCGGTGGTCAGCGACGAGACGGTCTGGGGACTGCATGGCGCGCGGCTGACCGTCGCCCTGGAGGCGGCCGGCTTCGCCGTCGCCTCCGTGATCATCCCGCCCGGCGAACAGACCAAGAGCTTCGAGGGCCTGGCCGACGTCACCGACCGGCTGCTGGCGCTGCAGCTCGACCGGGGCGACCTGATCGTCGCGTTCGGCGGCGGCGTGGTGGGCGACCTCGCAGGCTTCGCCGCCGCCATCTACAAGCGCGGGATCGATTTCGTGCAGATCCCCACCACGCTGCTCGCGCAGGTGGACTCCTCGGTGGGCGGCAAGACGGCGATCGACGTGGCCGCCGGCAAGAACCTGGTCGGCGCCTTCCACCAGCCCCGACTGGTGCTGGCCGACCTGGACGTGCTGGCGAGCCTGCCCGCGCGCGAGATGCGCGCCGGCTACGCCGAGGTGATCAAGTACGGCCTGCTGGGCGACTTCGGCTTCTTCGAGTGGCTGGAGGCGAACGGGGCGAAGGTGCTCGCGCGCGAGCCCGAGGCCCTCGCCCACGCCGTCGCGCGTTCCGTGGAGATGAAGGCCGAGATCGTCGCCGAGGATGAGAAGGAGCAGGGCCGCCGCGCTTTGCTGAACCTGGGGCACACCTTCGGGCACGCGCTGGAGGCGGAGACCGGCTACGGCGCGGCCCTGCTGCACGGGGAAGCGGTGGCGGCCGGCCAGGCGATCGCCTTCCGCTTCTCGGCGGCCCGCGGCGACTGCGCCCGGCAGGACGCCGAGCGGGCCGAGCGGGCGATCGCGGCGGCGGGGCTGCCCACGCGCCTCTCGGACGTGCCCGGGCATCCGTTTTCCGCCGACCGGCTGGTGGGCCACATGGCGCAGGACAAGAAGGCGGAGGGGGGCCGGTTGACCTTCATCCTGGCTCGCGGCCTCGGCCAGGCGTTCGTCGCAAGGGACGTGGACGCGGGCCTGGTGCGCGACTTCCTGCTGGCCGAGGGGGCGCGGCCGTGACCGCCATCCTGGCGCTCGCCCCGATCATCTTCGGCCTGCTGGCGCTGTCGGCCGTGTTCTCCGCGGCCGAGACGGCGCTGACGGGGGCCAGCCGCGCCCGCATGCACCAGCTGGAGCGGGACGGCGACCACGCGGCCGGACGGGTGAACAAGCTGCTGTCCGACCAGGAGACGATGATCGGCTCGGTGCTGCTGGGCAACAACCTGATCAACATCCTGGCCTCGGCGGTGACCACGCAGGTGCTGACCCGCTCGATCCCCGGCGCCCTGGGCGTCGCGATCGCCACGGCGGTGATGACGGTGCTGGTGCTGGTGTTCGCAGAGGTGCTGCCGAAGACCATCGCCATCCTGCGATCGGACGACATGGCCCGGCTGCTGTCCGGCCCGACCCTGGTGGTGGTGCGGGTCTTCGGCCCGATCATCTTCGCCATCCAGTGGGTGATCCGGAAGACGCTCGGGCTGTTCGGCTTCCAGATGACCATGGAGATGGACGTGCTGGCCGCGCACGAGGAGATCCGCGGCGCGGTCGAGTACCACCACGCCGAAGGCCTGGTGGAGAGCCGCGACCGCTGGATGCTGGGCGGGGTGCTGGACCTGGCCGAGCTCGACGTCGGCGAGGTGATGGTGCACCGCAAGGCGATCGACATGATCGACGCCGGGCTGTCCCCGCGCGAGATCGTGGCCGCGGCGCTGGAGAGCGCGCATTCGCGCCTGCCGCTCTATCGCGAGGATCCGGAGAACATCGTGGGCGTGCTGCACGCCAAGGAGCTCCTGCAGGCGATCGCGGACGCGGACGGCGACATCGACGCCATCGACATCTCGAAGATCACCCGCGAACCCTGGTTCGTGCCGGAGACCACGAACCTGAAGGACCAGCTGGGCGCCTTCCTGAAGCGCAAGACCCACTTCGCGCTGGTGGTGGACGAATACGGCGCGCTGGAAGGGATGGTGACGCTCGAGGACATCCTCGAGGAGATCGTGGGCGAGATCGAGGACGAGTACGACGTCGACGTCTCGGACGTGAAGCCGAACCCCGACGGATCGGTCACCGTGGACGGGGCGGTGACGATCCGCGAGCTCAACCGCGCCATGAACTGGGAGCTGCCGGACGAGGAGGCGGTGACCATCGCCGGGCTGCTGATCCACGAGGCGCAGACGATCCCGCAGGTCGGCCAGACCTTCTCCGTCTGCGGCCACCAGATGCGGGTCCTGGCGCGCAAGCGCAACCAGATCACCCGGCTGGAGATCGGGCCCGCCGCAGCGCGCGACTAGGACGCCGGCGGAGAGGCTTAAAGGAACCTTCACCGCAAAATATGCGTTTAGCCAAGCTTGCGTATGTGCGGGGGCTTCGTGCATCCAATGAAAGACAGTGAGGCCGCCATGTGCGCGAACCTCAGGCTGACCTTGTCATCCAGCGCCCCGGGAGGTCTTGTGATGACGAAGAGGTCGATCCAGGCTCAGGAGTGGACGCCATGACCGCCGCAAAGCTAGAGGGCATGCGTGTGCTCGTCGTCGAGGACGAGATGATGGTCTCGATGCTCATCGAGGACATGCTGACCGAACTCGGATGCGAGGTGGTGGGGCCCGCCTCCCGCCTCGACGAGGCCATGGCCCTGGCCAGGGACGCCGAGCTGGACTGCGCGGTGCTGGACGTGAACCTCGGCGGCCAGCCGATCTTCCCTCTGGCCGACCTGCTGCGCGAGCGCGGGCGGCCGTTCGCCTTCGCCACCGGCTACGGGGATGCGGGCCTGCGCGACGTCGACAAGGGCTCGCCGGTCCTGCAGAAGCCGTTCCGGGAGGGCGACCTCGCCCGCGTGCTGGGCGAGCTGCGGGCCGCCGTCAGCTAGAGATAGTTGAGGCTCGTCGACGACAGGTCGAGGAGCAGGAAGGCGAGCGCGCCAAGCAGGGTGGCGAGCGGCAGGATAAGCTTCATAGGGGTCCCACTTTCGATGGCCGGAAGATGGGAACGAACGGCGCCGTTTGCGAGACCCCCCGAGGGTTAAGCTTTCGTCATGAGCCGGTTCAGCGGCCGGCCGCGATCATCGCCGCCAGCAGCTTGTCCGGCGTGATCGGATAATCGCGCACCCGCACGCCCACGGCGTTGTAGATGGCGTTGGCCACGGCTGCGCCGGCGCCCGAGATGCCGAGCTCGCCCACCCCCTTGATGCCCAGGGGATTGGCCTTGTCGTCCTCCTCGTCGAGCATGATCGCATCCAGTTCGCCGATGTCGGCCTGCACCGGGACGAGATAGCTGGCGAGGTCCTGGGCGACGAGCGAGCCGTAGCGCGGATCGACGGCGTTGCCCTCGGTGAGCGCCGAGGCCACGCCCCAGATCATCCCGCCGGTGAGCTGCGAGCGGGCGGTCTTGTAGTTGATGATCCGGCCGGCGGCGAAGACGCCCAGCATGCGGCGCACGCGGGTCTCGCCGGTCACCGGATCGACGCCGACCTCGCAGAAGTGCGCGCCGTAGGTGTGCTGCGACCAGTTGCGGGCGTCCTCTGCGGGGCGGATCTCGCCCTCGGCCATCAGGCCGTCGGGGGCGGCGCGGCGGATCAGGTCGGCGATCTTCTCCGAGCGGTTGCCGATGGCGATCACACCGTCCTGGAAGACCACGTCGGCGGCGGGGCCGCCGTGCAGCGGCGAGCCCGGATCGCTGGCCGCCAGCTCGGCGATGGCCGTCCTGAGATTCATGCCGGCCATCAGGGCGGCCGAACCGGCGGTCGCGGCCCCGAACTGCCCGCCGGAGCCCGGCGCCGGAGGAAGCTCGGAATCGCCGATCTCCACCCGCACGTCGCCCAGCGGCACGCCCAGCGTCTCGGCCGCGATCTGGGCCAGCACGGTGTAGGAGCCGGTGCCGATGTCGGTCATGCCCTGGCGCACGGTGATGACGCCGTGGCCGTCGACCGAGAAGCTGGCCTTGGCCGGCAGTAGGAAGTTGCCGCGGATCGCCGCGGCCATGCCCATGCCCACCAGCCAGCGGCCGTCGCGCACCTGGCCTGCGCGCGGGATACGCCGCTCCCAGCCGAACATCTGGGCGCCTTCCTTCATGCAGCGGACGAGCTGGCGAAGGGAGAAGGGCCGCCCGGTCTCCGGGTCCACCTCCGGCTCGTTGAGGATGCGCAGCTCGACGGGGTCGAGCCCGAGCTTTTCCGCCAGCTCGTCCATGGCGCATTCGAGGCTGAGCATGCCCGAGGCCTCGCCTGGCGCGCGCATCGGTCCGGCGTGCGGCAGGTCGAGGCGGACCAGCCGGTGCCCGGTGAGCCGGTTCGGCGCAGCGTAGAGGCTGCGGGCGAAGTTGGAGGCGTGCTCGGTGAAGTGGCCGTCGCGCTGGCAATGCGTGGTGGTCATCAGCGACATGGCGGTGAG
>JAGWSE010000119.1 GCA_028869395.1 Alphaproteobacteria bacterium
ATCCAGCGGACGTAGAGTTGCGGCGCCCCGCCGCCGCCCGACGACACATAGGCGAGCCTTGTCCCATCTGGAGACCAGCGCGGGTGCGAATTCCCATTCTGGTCCGCCACCAACGGGGACTGCTCGCCCGTCGTCGGGTCGACGAGCCAGATCGAGGGATGGCCCCGATCGGTCATGATGTCGTTGGTCACCCGCACGTAGGCGATCGCGCCGCCGTCGGGCCGCACCTGCGGATCCGTCGCCTCGGAAAGACCGAACAGGTCACGCGCCGTGAAGGTGCGCGTCGGACCCGCCTGCGCCTGTCCGATGACCGGCGCGCCGAGCACAAGGGCGGCGGCGGTGATGAACAGGGCAAGGCGCATGGAGGTCCCCCGACGGCGAGCGCGGCAAAGCTTGGCCGAATAAACCCCTTCTCAATCGCGATGCGTCAAGCGTGGCGCGATTTCTGCAACACAGCCCCCGCGATGACCCAGGTTCGTACACTCGCCAGCGTCAGCCTACGTCCCGGCGACCTGTCAGGACTGAAGGTGCTGGTCGCCGACGACCACGCCACCACGGCGCGTCTGATCAGCGATCTCCTGCGCGCGGCCGGCGTGGGCCACGTCGAGATCGCCATCGACGGCCTGCGAGCGCGCGAAATGCTGCGCGCCTGGGATCCGCACATCCTGTTCACCGACTGGAACATGCCGATGATGGATGGACTGGAGCTCACCCGCTCCATCCGCCGCGCGGCCGTGGCGAAGGATCCGATGATCCCCAACCCGCAGATCCCGGTGATCATGCTCACCGCGATGCGCAGCGCGCGCGAGGTGGAGAACGCCCGCCGCGCCGGGGTGAACGAGTTCGTGATCAAGCCCTTCACGCCCGCATCGGTGCTGTCGCGCGTACAGCTGGTGCTGTCGAAACCGCGGCCGTTCATCATCTCGGACAAGTACGTCGGCCCCGACCGCCGCCGCCGCGCAGAGATCAGCTATTCCGGCCCCATGCGCCGCGCGGTCGACCCGGAGGAAGTGATGGACGCCGTCGAGCGGCAGTCCACGCGGGAGACGATGGGCGTCGAGCTGGCCGCGCTGCGCCGGATCATCAAGGTGCGCGGTTCGATGGACCGGGCGACGCTGCAGATGACCTACCGCGTCATGCAGCACACCCGCTTCCGCGCCCGGCAGGTTCGCGACGAGATGGTGGCCCAGATCTCGCAGCTTCTGATCGACTACGCCGACGCCATGGGCGGGCCGGAGCGCTGCGACCCCGCCGTGCTGGAGATCCACTTCGACGCGATGGCGACCCTCCTGGCCGCCCCCGAGACGGACGAGGTCCTGGCCAAACGCGTGCTCCACGAACTGGACGCCGCCGTTCAGAAACGGATCGCCCGCGGTTACAAGGCGGCGTGACCTGAGGCGGCCGGGCCGCTAAACCCCGGCCATGGCCGAAGCCTTCAACGACATCGTCCTGCCCGTCGACAAGCGGGCGCGCTACGCCGCCGTGGCCGAGGAGATCGCCTCGGTGCTGGAGGGCGAGGCAAACCTGACCGCGCGCATGGCGACCGTCGCCTCGATGCTGGCGGCGAGCTTCGACGACTACTTCTGGACCGGCTTCTATGTGGTGGACCCCGACAAACCCGGAGAGCTCGTGGTCGGGCCCTACCAGGGCACTCTGGGTTGCCTCAGAATAGCATTCGGCCGCGGCGTCTGTGGCGCGGCCGCCGCCACCCGCCGGACGCAGATCGTCGAGGACGTGGAGTCCTTCCCTGGCCACATCGCCTGCGACAGCCGCTCGCGCAGCGAGATCGTGGTGCCCGTGATCGATGGCTCCGGTCGGCTGATCGCCGTCTTCGATGTGGATTCCGAGCGTCCTGCGGCGTTCGATGGGCTCGACGCCGAATGGCTCGAACGGATACTCAAACAAGTGTTCGGCTGACCCGTTGGCTTACGCCACGGCGCCGCTCTAGGTTCCGCGCCGACGCGCCCCAAGGGCGCCATCGGATCTCAAGGGAGTTTCAGGTATGGCCGAGGCCTATATCGTCGCCGCCACCCGCACCGCCGGTGGACGCAAGGGCGGACGTCTCCGCGAATGGCATCCGGCGGACCTCGCCGGGGTGGTGCTCAATGAGCTGGTCGACCGCACCGGCGTCGATCCCGCCGCCGTCGAAGACGTGGTCATGGGCTGCGTCATGCAGGTGGGCGAGCAGGCGACCAACATCGCCCGCAACGCCGTCCTCGCCTCCAAGCTGCCGGAGAGCGTGCCGGCCACTTCCGTCGATCGCCAGTGCGGCTCCTCGCAGCAGGCCCTGCAGTTCGCCGCCCAAGCGGTGATGAGCGGCACCATGGACGTGGTGATCGCCTCCGGCGTCGAGAGCATGACCCGGGTGCCCATGGGCCTGTCGGTCGCGCTGCCCGCCAAGGAGGGCTTCGGCCAGCCGAAGAGCCCCCGCATGGAGGAGCGCTATCCCCACATCCAGTTCTCCCAGTTCATGGGCGCCGAGATGATGGCGGAGAAGTACAAGCTCACGAAGGATCAGCTCGACGAGTTCGGCTACAACTCCCACCAGCGGGCGATCGCGGCCACCCAGGGCGGCGCCTTCAAGGACGAGATCGTGGGCGTCGATGGCAAGGACGCCGAGGGAAATGCGGTCCGCCACGACGTGGACGAGGGCATCCGCTTCGACGTCAGCCTCGATGGCATGAAGGGCGTGAAGCTGCTGCGCGAGGGCGGCCGGATCACGGCGGCCACCTCCAGCCAGATCTGCGACGGCGCCTCGGGCGTGATGATCGTCTCGGAAAAGGCGCTGAAGGAGCACAACCTCACCCCCATGGCCCGCATCCACCATCTGTCGGTGATCGGCCATGACCCGGTGATCATGCTCGAAGCCCCTCTGCCGGCTACGCAGCGTGCGCTGAAGAAGGCGGGGATGACCGCCGACGACATCGACCTGTTCGAGGTCAACGAGGCGTTCGCCTCGGTTCCGGTGGCCTGGCTCCAGACCGTCGGCGCCGATCCCGACCGTCTGAACGTGAATGGCGGCGCGATCGCGCTCGGTCACCCGCTCGGCGCCTCAGGCGCCAAGCTGATGACGACGCTGCTCTATGCGCTGAAGAAGCGCGGCAAGCGCTTCGGCCTGCAGACCATGTGCGAAGGCGGCGGCTTGGCCAACGTCACCATCGTCGAGGCTCTGTAACCGCACCCTCTTGCGGAAGCGCCCCTGATCGGGCTCTCCATGATGGCCGGCCCAGCGCCGGCCATCAGCATTTCTGGGGGAGCGCCATGGCGGGCCGCGTCTATGTGATCACCGGGGCTTTTGGGGCGCTGGGCTCGGCGGTCGCCCGGGCGGCCCACGAACCGGGCGCCCGCCTGGCGCTCGTCGACTACGGCAACGAACCGCGGCCGGGCTTGCCCACCGGCGCGGATGTCTTCGTGCAGGGCGGAGTGGACCTGACCGACGCCGGCCAGGCCGCCGCCGCGATCGATGCGGCGGCCGAACGCTTCGGCGGGATCGACGCGCTGCTCAACATCGCCGGCGGCTTCTCCTGGGAGAAGGTGGAGGGCGGCGCCTCGTCCACCTGGTACGACCTCTACCGCCTTAACGTGCTTACGGCCTAGAACGCCTCGCGGGCCGCGATTCCCCACCTGCGGCGTTCGTCGGCCGGGCGGATCGTCAACGTGGGCGCAAACGGGGCGCTGAAGGCCTCGCTCGGCATGGGGCCGTACGCCGCCTCCAAGGCGGGCGTTCACAGCCTCACCGAAGCGCTCGCCGAGGAGCTGAAGGGCGACGACATCACCGTCAACGCCGTCCTGCCCTCGATCCTCGACACGCCGGCCAACCGCGCCGACATGCCCAAGGCGAATTTCGAGGCCTGGGTGAGAGTGGAGGATCTCGCCGCGGTGATGCTGTTCTTGGCGTCGGAGCCGGCGCGCGCGATCACCGGCGCGCTGATCCCCGTGACGGGCCGCGTCTAGGCCGCGACCGGCGCGTCCTCGCCCAGCGCGTCGAACCGCGCCATGAAAGCCGGGGCCTTGGCCGCGCCCAGGCGCTTGACGACTTCCCGTTCGATCTCGCCTCGGGTCCGCTCTCGTGCGATCTCCCGCTCGCGTCGGCCGTGCCAGTCGACCATCTCGTTCCACAGGGGATCGAGGAGGTCCGCACCGGACACTGTCTTCCCCTCCAAAGTCTTCACCGTGAAGCTGCGGAGCTCCGATAATGCAGCTCTCAGGTAGGCCACGTGGATCTGCTCGTCCTGGCGAATCCGCTCGACGATCTGCGCCGCGCGCTCGGCCGCTTCGCGACGGTCCTTGAAGTTCGCCGGATCGCGCAGCACCTCGCAGCAGAAGCTGAAGAAGCTCTCCGCGCGCACCTCGATGAGCAGCACGTTCATCATCATCTTGATGAGGCCCTCGAACTGGGGCGCAAGCTGCGGCAGCTCGCGGGTCGTCGCCTCGGGACGGGAAATGCTCTCCGGGACCTCAGGCAGCGGATAGGCGTCCTTTCCGAACACCGCGTCGCGCACCGCGAACCACATGGCGTCGTGCGCGCCGAGGTCGGGCGTTCGCGGATCGCCGCCGCCCTCGTCCCAGCCATGCGCTTCGAAGAGGCCTTTCCTGAGGTGGCCGAGGGTGGTCTCCGAAACGTCTTCGACGACGATGTCCTGCACGTCCGGCATCTCGGTGGTGGCGAGCGCCTTGCCGCGCGCTTCGATGACACCGGTTACGGTAAGCGAATTCCAGAAGAACTGGCCGAGGCCCGCCTCCAGCAGCAACCGTTCCTGGGCGATGTTCGGGAAGTTTCCGTACCTTAGCAGCGTCGTGGTGGCGTCGAGCAGCGGCCAGCCGCGCGCGGCGAGCTGCGCATTCCAGGCCTCCACCGCCGGCCAGCGGTTCAGCACCCGCGGCGAGACATAATGGCCACCTGCATCGACGCCGCCGTGCAGCTTGTAGCCGGCCGCTTCATGGGGCCTCGCAAACGTGTGGCTCGCGATCAGGTCTTCGCGAGGGTAGCGCAGCGCCTGGCCCATGCTCGTCCTCCCGCGCGGGCGGGGCGACGCCCTCTTCGGATCCGCGCACACGAAAGCCTGAGCGTCCTGCCGCCCGAGGTCAAGATGACGCGGTCGTCAACTTCGCGCGTCAGTGCGCCGGCGCGACCCGCCAGACCACGCCGCCCACGTCGTCCACGACCAGGAGACCGCCGCGCTGGTCCACGGCCACGCCCACGGGCCGGCCCTGGATCTGCTTCTGCGCATTCAGGAACCCGGTCAGGAAGACCTGCGCCGGGACCTGCGGCTTGCCGTCTGCGAAGGGGACAAAGACCACGCGATACCCGTTGAGAGGCTTGCGGTTCCACGAGCCATGCTGGCCCACGAACGCGCCGCCCCGGTACTGCGGCGGGAATGCGTCCCCGCGGTAGAAGACCAGGCCCAGGGAGGCCGTGTGGGCGCCCAGGCCGTAGTCGGGCTTGATCGCCTTGGCCACCAGGTCGGGCCGCTGCGGCTTCACGCGCGTATCCACGTGTTGCCCCCAATAGCTGTAGGGCCAGCC
>JAGWSE010000120.1 GCA_028869395.1 Alphaproteobacteria bacterium
AGCTTGGAGATCATCGGGTCGTAGAACATCGAGATCTCGTCGCCCTCGCGCACGCCGGCGTCGTTGCGCACCAACGCCTCGCCGTCCTCGCCTTCACACGGCGGGTCGTAGCGGACGAGACGGCCGATGGACGGCAGGAAGCCGCGGTAGGGGTCCTCGGCGTAGATGCGGCTCTCGATCGCCCAGCCGTTGATCTTCAGGTCGGACTGCTTGAAGGGCAGCTTCTCGCCCGCCGCCACCCGGATCATCTGTTCGACCAGGTCCAGGCCGGTGATCAGTTCGGTGACCGGATGCTCCACCTGCAGGCGGGTGTTCATCTCCAGGAAGAAGAAGCTCCTGTCCTGGCCGGCCACGAACTCGACGGTGCCGGCGCTGTCGTAGCCCACCGCCTTGGCCAGCGCGACGGCCTGCTCGCCCATGGCCTTGCGGGTCTTGGCGTCGAGCAGCGGGCTGGGCGCCTCCTCGATGACCTTCTGGTTGCGCCGCTGGATCGAGCATTCCCGCTCGAAGAGGTGGAAGACGTTCCCGTGCTTGTCGCCCAGCACCTGGATCTCGACGTGCCGCGGGCTCTCGATGAACTTCTCGATGAAGATGCGGTCGTCGCCGAAGGAGGCCTTGGCCTCGGCGCGGACGGCGGGAAAGCCCTCCTCGACGTCCTTGCGGTTCCACGCGACGCGGATGCCCTTCCCGCCCCCGCCGGCGGAGGCCTTGATCATCACCGGATAGCCGATCTGCTCGGCGATGGTGATGGCGTGCGGCGTGTCCTCGATCTCGCCCACGTGGCCCGGGACGGTCGAGACGCCGGCCTTCTGCGCGAACTTCTTGGATTCGATCTTGTCGCCCATCGCCTCGATGGCGTGAGGATTCGGCCCGATGAAGACGATGCCGTTGCTTTCGAGCGCGCGGGCGAAGGTCGCGTTCTCGGAGAGAAAGCCGAAGCCGGGGTGCACGGCCTGGGCGCCGGTACGCTGGCAGGCGTCGATGATCTTGGCCGCGTCGAGATAGGACTGGGCGGCGGGCGGCGGTCCGATGAACACCGCCTCGTCGGCCATCTCCACGGCCATCGAGTCGGCGTCGGCCTCCGAGTAGACGACCACCGTGGCGATGCCCATCCGGCGGCAGGTCTTGATGATGCGGACGGCGATCTCGCCCCGGTTCGCGATCAGAATCTTTGAAAACATCTAGGACTGGCGTCTCTTCCTGACGAAGCGGCGGGACCTTAGATTGACGGCCATGAGCACGCCAGCCATCTCGCCCTCGGGGTTCGACCTCTCGCCGCCTTCCGCTGAGGAACGCAAGCGGCTGGAGGCCGATCTCAGTCCCGAGGAAGCCGACGTCCTCCTGCGCCACGGCACCGAGGCCCCCTTCTGCGGCGGTCTCCTGGGCCAGAAGGAGGACGGAGTCTACTGCTGTCGGGAATGCGGCCTGCCGCTGTTCCGGCACAAGACCAAGTTCGAGAGCGGCACCGGCTGGCCCTCGTTCTGGGCGCCCTTCGACGAGGCGCATGTGACCGGCGTGCGCGACGTCTCCTACGGCATGATCCGGATCGAGACGCGGTGCGCCCGGTGCGACAGCCACCAGGGCCATGTCTTCCCCGACGGTCCGCCCCCGACCGGACTGCGCTACTGCATAAACTCGGTTTCACTGGAGTTCACGCCCACGGGCCAGCCCCTGCGCGACCCGCTCGGGCGCGGGGACAATAGGGCCATGTCCGCGGCGGCCGAGGCGGGCCACGCGCGTCCTCAAGGCGCTGGGCGCTAGTCGCCATTGATTTCGCTCCCCGAAGCGGCGTCTGCCAGGAGCGCGTTCGGCGCGCCTGAGCGGGTTCAAGTCTAGTCGCTGAGCCAGTCCTCGGAGCGCAGACCGTCCAGACGCCGGAATTCAGCAAAGATCGCCAGTCGCGACGATCAGGCGCTGCCGGTGCGCGTGACCGGCAATCTGTAGGTCATAGGCGCTGATGCGCTCGCCGCATCGCGCGAGTCAGATCGGACGTCGGCTGCCTGCGCCGCCGCCGGGTCGAACGCCAGGACATCCAGCCGCGCAGCAAAGCCTTCGACCGCTCGGCGAAGGTATTCCGCGCGCACCGGCCGTTCGGCGCCTTTGAGCCGTTCCATGAGCACGACGCTGGAGATGCTCAGACCGGCCGCCTCTCGCTTGCTGCGTCATTCAGAAGCTTGACTACACGTTTGGGTTGCGCGGTTGAGCTAAGATGCAGAAAAGGCCGGCGATAAACCTAAACTTGTGGACTTGGTGAGGCGGCGACGAATGTCTCCTGGACCATGGCGCACAAGAATTGCCGGACTTTTGACCGGGCGCGCCCGGGGGAGCTTCTCAATATGAAGACGAAATTGATCGCGGCGACCTCGATCGCCGCTGTGCTGGTCGCCGGCTGTGCTGAAAACCAGCAAGTCGATCTCAATCTGAAGAACGTCAGCAATGTTCATCGGGTCACCGTCCTGGGACCTTCAGATCCCGTCCCGCTGGCGGTCAGGACACAGACTGAAGATAGGGCCGAAAAGGCGATGTCGGCTGCGGCCGCAATTCCCTTCGCCGGCCTTCTCGGCGCGGCCGTCGCAGGCGGTGTCGCCGGAGGGATCACGGCCGAGGTCGAGCACGAGACCTCCAAGCCGCTCAATCAAGCAGCTGCGGCCGAGAATTACAGGTACGCCGCCGCCATGCAGGGCAGCCTTGTGACTGCTCTCAAGGCTGACGGATATGACGTATCCACCGCGTCGATCGCACACAAGCCGGGCCTGTTCGCTGAGAAGCTCGACGGCGCCGGTCGTCAGACAGATTTGCTTGTGGACGCCGTCGCGTCCGCGACCTGCACCAACATCGGGGCGGGGCACGACGCGCATTTCCGCCCCGTGGTGATCCTGAAGGTGAGACTGACGCGTCCAGGCCAGACGAAACCGATCATGAACAGGACGTTCGTTTATGACGATGCGGTGACCACGCCTGACGCCTTCAACATCAAGGGCGACCCGCAATACGACGTGGCCGATTACGGCGCCCTGAAGTCCAACATCAACCTGTGCCTGAACGGCATCAAGGCGAGCGCCGCTCCGCTGGCGCGCGCCGTGGCCCAGGTCGTCGGTGCGCCGCCTAACTTGGTCGCCGCCAACTAGCTTCTCCCGCAACGGCTCCGCCGCTCAAGGATAGGGCGCGCCAGCGCACCCACGGAAGCCCGTCACGCTGGCGTCAGCGTGACGGGAAGCCTTGCCGTTCGGCCGCTGTTTGCGATGTGCAGCGCCACCGGTGTCAAAACGCGTTGTGCTTCGCCGCAGGCGACCTCACCCGCCTGTTGGCGTTCCTGCAGTCTTCCGAACAGGTCCTGGTTCAAGACCTCGCACCAGAGGTCCCCCGGGATGACCTAGAGGCTGAGTGCGGCGAGCGCCAGGCCGCCGGTGTCGAGCGCCTGCCAGGGATCGCCGCCGGAACCGAGCGTCCAGCTCGCCGACAGCGCCGTATAGGCGACCAGCCAGCGCAGCACCTCGGCCGGATCCTGCCGCGACATCTCGGAGACGATGGCCACCCGGCGCTCGAAACGCCGCCGCGCCGTCGGGGCATCGGGGTTGCAGATCATGTTCGCATAGTCGTAGCCGCGGGGGCCCAGGAGCCCCTTCGGATCGATCGCGCGCCAGCCTCGGGAGCCGCCGTCCAGGACATTGCCGTGGTGAAGGTCGCCGTGCAGCACCACGGGCGCCTCGTTCCGGACGAGGAGTTCGCGCGCGATCCGGGCCGCCGCCGCGAAATAGCCGCCGTCGCTTTCGGCGCGGGGCCAGAGCGACGCGAACCAGGGCTCCAGCCGGATGATCAGGTCCGGCAGGGGACCGGGCCGGGGCGCCTGCAGGCGTGCGGCGGTCTCGCACAGGATACGGCAGGCGGCCTCGTCCTCTCCGCCGCGGGCCATGTCGGCGAGGGAGCGCGGCCCGTCCAGGCGCTCGAGCAGCACGGCCTGGTCGTCGTGGGCCAGGACTTCAGCCGCGCCGCCACCGGCGTAATAGGCCATCACCGCGCCGCCCCGCTTCTCCTCAGGATGGGAGGCGACCTTGAGGATGGCCGCCGTGGGACCGCAGCGCACCGGGAGCAGCCAGGCGCCTGAGGGCGCGCTGCGGAAGGGCTCGCCGTCCGGCGCCAGCCGCCAGGCGGTCAGCCATGGCGCGAAAACTGTGGATGCGTCCTCCATGCGACGATCCGCCCCCAAAGCGTGGCCGACGTGACGGCGTTAGCCTTCAGACGACATTCAGCCGCTCATCGCCAGAAGTGTTCACATGAAGCTCACGCCTTCAGAAGCCCGCGCGCACGCCGACGAGGTGCGCGAGACCAGCGTCACCCTCCTGCGGGACCTCATCCCCAGGGACACGATCGACACCTGGAACGCCGCCTTCGGTCCGCTGCTAGCGGCCGCGGTCCGCCGCGAGGGCGACAACCCGAACCGGGGGCCCCACCGCTACTACGTGACCCTGCCCTTCCACGGTCTTTGGGCGGACCCCGCGATCATCGACAACGACGCGATCATGGCCGTGGTGGAGGAGCTGGTCGGCGCTGACGGGGTGATGTGCCAGCTCGCCAGCGATACGCCGATGCTCGGCTCCGAGCCGCAGGAGCTGCACCGCGACACCCAGCTGCTGTTCCCGGAGAGCGGGGCCGAGACGCCGCCCTACCAGCTGGCGGTCAACTTCCCGCTGATCGACGTCACCGACGAGACCGGGCCCATGGAATATGCGCCGGGCACCCACATGCTCCCCAAGGCCGAGGGCATGCGCAGGATCGCGACGGGCGAGGCGCCGCTGCTGAAGGCCTACATGAGCCGCGGCGACGTGATGATCCGGGACGTGCGCCACATCCACCGCGGCACGCCCAACCGCAGCCGCACCCCGCGGCCGATGGTGGTCGTGGGCTACTCCCGCCGCTGGCTGCACCGGCCGGAAGTCTCCATCCGCGTGCCCGCCGACGTGCTGGTGGCGCTGCCAGAGCGGGCGCGCCGCTGGCTGCGGCACAATCCGGTGTTCGAGAGCCGTGCGGAGGCCGACCGCGCCGACGAGAGCTATCGCGCGTTCGCCTATTAGCGCCGCGCGATCCTCCCCCTCCGGGGACGTGTCGCGGAGCGAGGGAGGGGGTTGAAGCCCACGAGCGCCGGGCGCCTGGCCCTTCAACCCCCTCACCAGCTGCGCCGGAGCTCCCCCTGAGGGGGAGCATCTGGTTCTGTCCGGCGACCTACCTCGACTTGCCGGCGTCGGCGCCGGAGGTGCGGTTCGACGCACTCGTCCCGCCGTCGCCATTGCCACGGTTGATCCGGCTGGTGTCGGCCGAGCCGGTCTCGCCGCGCATCTGGGCTTCCAGGACGCTGTCGCCGTAGCCGCGCGAAGCGGAGGTGAGCGGGTTGCCCTTGTCCACGCGCAAATTGTTCTGCACGTGGCTGACGCCGGAGATGTCCTCGACGATCCGCTCGGCGCGGTGCTTGGCCTCGCGGTTCTCGACGGTGCCGGAGAGGGTCACCTCGCCGCCAGAGACCGAGACCGAGATGTTGCTGGCGTCGACCCAGGAGTCGTCGGTCAGCCGCTCGTGGACCTCTTCGCTGATCCGCTCGTCGGCGCGCTTGTAGCCCTTTGGGCCCATGCCGCGGAAGTCGCGGCCGCCGGTCTCGCCGCCGCCGCCGAACCAGGAGGAGATGCGCTCGCCCGCGCGGCGGAAGAAGTCGCCGGTGTCGCGGCCCATCTCATGGCCGCGCTGCTCCCAGCGCTCGCCGCGGTCGTCTTCGCGACCACCGGACGAGCGGCCATATCGGCCCTCGTCGGCCCGGGGGCCGCCGTCGCCGTAGCCGCGCTCGTAGTCGTAGCCGCCCGTGCCGCCGGAGGTCAGGGCGCCGGAGCCGAACATCGAGCCGGAGTAGTCCTCGGCGAAGTGTCCGCCCCGGTGGTCGCGCTGTCGGTCGCGGCGGCGGTCGCGGTCGGCGTCGTAGCCGCGGGGCTCGGGGCCGTACTCGACACCGCCCTGGCCGTATTCCTGGCGGTAGATGCCCGTGCGGCCGTCGTCGCCGAGGTAGCGGCCACCCTGCTCGTAGCGGCCCTGGTCATATCGGCCTTGGCCGCGCCGCCCGGACTCGTGCTCGCGGTCGTAGCGCTCGGCGCGTCGTTCGGCGTCGTATTCGCCCTGCTCCATGGCCGGGCTGACGCCGCCATAGTTGCGGTCCTGCCACCCGCCGCGCCGCCAGCCGGCCTCCCGTTCACCGCCGCGGCCGTAGTTCTCGCGATAGCCTTCGCCGGAGCCGTAGCGGCCGCCGGCGCCATAGGCGCCGCCGCCGGGGCGCATGCCGCGCCCGCCGTAACTCACGCCGCTTTCGCGCTCGCCGAACACCCGGTCCCGATCGGACCCGCTCAGGCGGGCTTCGTAGTCATCGTCGCGGAAGCTGCGGCCTTCGCCGCCCGAGAACCGCCGATCCGCATCCTCCGAGCGGCGCCAGTCGCGCTCGCGCCAGCGGCGGTCGCGTTCGTCCATCCATCTGTCGGCCATGGAGGGTCTCCGTGTTCTGATGAGCCTCGGGCCCAGCTCGCCCTAGCGGCGTAACACGGGGACCCGGGGGTGGTTCCAGGCGGCTAGAGCGGAATGTTGTCGTGCTTCTTCCAGGGATTGGAGAGTTGCTTGCCGGCCAGGTTCTTCAGGGCCCTGACGATGCGCCGGCGCGTGCCGTGCGGCATGATCACGTCGTCGATATAGCCGCGCGAGGCGGCGACGAAGGGATTGGCGAAGCGGGCCTTGTACTCGGCCTCGGCCTCGACGAGCTGCTCCTCGCTCTGGTTGCGGAAGATGATCTCCACAGCGCCCTTCGAGCCCATCACCGCGATCTCGGCGGTCGGCCAGGCGTAGTTGACGTCGCCGCGGATGTGCTTGGAGCTCATCACGTCATAGGCGCCGCCATACGCCTTGCGGGTGATCAACGTCACCTTCGGCACGGTCGCCTCGGCAAAGGCGAACAGCAGCTTGGCGCCATGCTTGATGATGCCGCCATGCTCCTGGGCGGTGCCCGGCAGGAATCCGGGCACATCGACGAAGGTGACGATCGGGATGTTGAAGCAGTCGCAAAATCTGACGAAGCGCGCCGCCTTG
>JAGWSE010000121.1 GCA_028869395.1 Alphaproteobacteria bacterium
CGGGCGAGAGCATGGCCGCGGCCATCAGGGCGCGGGCGATAGATCGGTTCATAGGAGACATCCTGTCGAACCCGCGCGGACAACGCGCGAGCGGCTGATCTGGAGGCGCACGCGTGGCGCGCGCCGGCTCGAGGTCAGGCCAGGCGGGCGGGTGGGGCTTGCGAGGGCGGCGGCGGCGCGGCGAGGCCGCGGCCGGGCGCCAAGTCCCGCCAGCCGCCCGGGGTGCGGACCTCCAGCTCGACGCGCTCGGCCACCTCCATCTGCGGAATGCTCACGGGAGTCGAGGCGCCATGGCCCGCGAAGGCGCAGACGTGGCCGCCGCCCCGGTCGGGAGCCTTGCGCGGACCGTCCGGCGTCGCCGTCCCCATCTGCATCGGACCATGGCCGGTGCAGATCGCCAGCGTCACGCGCCCGCCCGTGGCGACGGGCATGTAGCCGGGCGGGATCAGGAGCTGCACGGCGAGCGCGAAGAGCGCGAACAACGCCACCCCACGCATCGCCAGTCCCGACCTTGACGTCATGGTTCGCTGCTAGCAGCGTTCGCGCGCCGGCGCCAGCAGGCGAGCGGCGGCTTCGCTAGTCCACAAGCGCCCGGGGCAGCTTGAAGCTGACCGTCTCACGGGCGGCGTCGATGTCCTTGACGGTGACCTCGCACACCTCGGAGAGGCGGCGGATCACGCCCTGCACCAGCACCTCCGGCGCCGAGGCCCCCGCCGTCACGCCGACCGTGCGCGCGCCCGCCAGCCAGGCGAAATCCAGCCCGTCGGCGTCGTCTATCAGATAGGCCGCCGCCCCCGCCCGCCGCCCGACCTCGGCCAGGCGCACGGAGTTGGAGGAGTTGGCGCTGCCCAGCACCAGCAGCACGTCGCTCTGGCTCGCCACCGCCTTCACCGCCTCCTGGCGGTTGGTGGTGGCGTAGCAGATGTCTTCCTTGTGCGGGGCGGCGACCTCGGGGAAGCGGCGCTTCAGCGCGGCCACGATCTCGGCCGTGTCGTCCACCGACAGCGTGGTCTGGGTGACGAAGGCCAGCGACGCGGGGTTCCGCGGCCGGTAGGCCTCGGCGTCCGCCACCGTTTCGATCAGCGCCACCGCGCCCGGCGGGAGCTGGCCCATGGTGCCGACCACCTCCGGGTGCCCGGCGTGGCCGATCAGCACGATCTCGCGGCCGGCCTCGTAATGGCGCTGGGCCTCCACGTGCACCTTCGAGACCAGCGGGCAGGTGGCGTCGAGGTAGAACATCTCCCGCGCGCGGGCCTCCGCCGGCACCGACTTCGGCACGCCGTGGGCGGAGAACACCACCGGCCGGTCGGCGGGGCATTCGGAGAGTTCCTCCACGAACACCGCGCCAAGCCGGCGCAGCCGCTCCACCACGTGGCGGTTGTGGACGATCTCGTGGCGCACATAGACCGGCGCGCCGTACTTCTCGATCGCCCGCTCGACGATCTGGATGGCCCGGTCGACGCCGGCGCAGAACCCGCGCGGGGTGGCCAGAAGCACCGTCAGCGGCGGGCGTTCAGAAGGCATGTCCATGGCGCCGCGGAACTTAGGCGCGCCGATGCCCGGGCGCCAGCCGCCGAATCGCCCCTCTCCCAGGCTGCCGGCCGCGGATGGCGAGGCGGCCGCCCAAGGCGGACTTTCGCCCGATGGACCGGCGCCGGCCTGCGGGGCCGGTGCGCCGCAACCCGGCTCATGCGCGCGCCAGCCGCGTTGCGGCCGCATTGGGAAGCCTTTACTTAGGCTTCGAATGATCCGCGGGGCCGGCCCGCGGGCAAAGGCACGCCTGGACGCCCCCCTCAATGCGCCGTCTCCTCCTCATGTCACTGGCCGCGATCATCGCCGCGTCCGTTCCGGCCGCGAGCTACGCCCAGTATGGCGGCGGGCAGGACGACCAGGACAAGCAGGCCCAGGAGGAGGCCAAGAAGAAGGAGCGCGACAAGGAGTGGGGCGATTCCAAAGCGCCGCTGCCGCAGCTGCGCAACATCGGCCCCTGCCCCTATGTGAAGACGCTCTACGACGCCGCCCGCTACGTCGAGTTCACCAAGAACAAGGAAGCCTACTCCGACGTGGGCTACACCGGCGAAATCGACCGCCTGTCGTCGGGCTGCGAGTACAAGGGGACCGAGCCGATCCACGTGGCGATCCAGGTGCTGTTCGACCTGGGCCGCGGCCCGGCCGCGACGGGCGACAGCCACACCTACCGCTACTGGGTCGCCGTCACTGACCGCAACCGCGCGGTGCTGGCCAAGAAGACCTTCGACCTGCCGGTCACCTTCGGCAAGGGCCAGGACCGCCTCTACAAGCGCGAAGAGATCAACGACATCATGATCCCGCGCGCCGAGGCCAACACCTCCGGCGCCAACTTCGAGGTTCTGATCGGCTTCGAGGTGACGCCGGAGATGGCCGACTTCAACCGCCTGGGCAAACGCTTCCGCCTCAACATCGGCGAGACGGCCCAGGCCGAGACGACACCGCCCAAGAAATGAGCGACCTCAAGAAGGCCCTGGGCGAAGCGGCGGGCGCCGCCTTCGCGAGCCTCGGCCTGCCTGCCGAGCTCGGCCGGGTCACGGCCTCGGACCGGCCCGACCTCGCCGACTTCCAGGTGAACGGGGCGCTGCCCGCCGCCAAGCAGGCCAAGAAGAACCCGCGCGAGATCGCCGCGGCTGTGGCCGAGCGCCTGAAGGGCGACGGGCGGCTGATCTCGGCGGAGGTGGCCGGTCCGGGCTTCATCAACCTGAAGGTCTCCGACCAGGCGCTCTCGGAGCGGGCCCGCGAGATCGCCGCCGATCCGCGCGCCGGCGCGGAGGTGCTTGCCGCACCGCGCCGGGTGATCGTCGACTACGGCGGCCCCAACGTCGCCAAGCCGATGCACGTCGGCCACCTGCGCGCCTCGATCATCGGCGAGAGCGTCAAGCGCCTCTACCGGTTCCGCGGCGACACCGTGCTGGGCGACGCCCACTTCGGCGACTGGGGCTATCAGATGGGCCTGCTGATCGGCGCCGTCTGCGACGAGCATCCGGACCTCGCCGCCCTGGTGGCGCGGCTGAACGCCGAGGCCGCGCCGCTCGACGGGCCGATCCCCGAGGCGTTCGAGCGGATCACGCTGGCCGACCTCGACCGGCTCTATCCGCTGGCCGCCGCCAGCGGGAAGGAAGACCCCGCCTACCGCGACCGCGCGCGGCGTCTTACCGCCGAGCTGCAGGCCAAGCGCCCGGGCGCCTACCTGCTCTGGCGGCGGTTCCGCGAGGTGACGCAAGTGGCGCTCGAGCGCGACTTCCATGCGCTGGGCGTCGACTTCGACCTCTGGAAGGGCGAGAGCGACGTGGACCGGCTGATCCCCGGCATGGTCGAGGACCTGCGCGACAAGGGCCTCCTCGTCGAGGACCAGGGCGCCCAGATCGTCCGGGTCGCGAGGCAGGGGGACAAGCGCGACCTGCCGCCGCTGCTCGTCGTCTCCTCCGAGGGCTCGGCGATGTACGGCACGACCGACCTGGCGACCATCCTCGACCGCAAGCAGAGCTTCGGACCGGACCTCGCGATCTACGTCGTCGACCAGCGCCAGGCCGACCACTTCGAGGTGGTGTTCCGCGCCGCCTGCCTCGCCGGCTACGCCGAGGAGGGCCAGCTGCAGCACATCGGCTTCGGGACCATGAACGGGCCCGACGGCAAGCCCTTCAAGACCCGCGAGGGCGGCGTCCTGAAGCTCAACGACCTGATCGAGATGACGCGGGGCAAGGCGCGCGAGCGGCTGCACGAGGCGGGCCTGGGCGAAGACCTGCCGGTGGAGGAGTTCGAGGCCATCGCCGCCAAGGTGGCGGTCGCGGCCCTGAAGTTCGCCGACCTCTCCAACTTCCGCGGCACCTCCTACGTCTTCGACCTCGACCGCTTCACCAGCTTCGAGGGCAAGACCGGCCCCTATCTGCTCTACCAGGCGGTGCGGGTGAAATCCCTGCTGCGCAAGGCCGAGGCCGATGGCGCGCTCGCCGGTCCGGTGGTGGTGGCCGAGCCCGCCGAGCGGGACCTGGTGCTGGCGCTGGACGCCTTCGAGAGCGCGCTCTCCGAGGCCTACGACCGCTTCGCCCCGAACGCGGTGGCCGAGCACGCCTACCGGCTGAGCCAGGCGTTCTCCAAGTTCTACGCCGCCTGCCCGATCCTGCAGGCCGAGCCGCAGGTGCGCGCCGCGCGCCTCACCCTGGCCAGCGCGACGCTCACCCAGCTCGAGCTGGCGCTGGACGTGCTGGGCGTCTCGACCCCGGAGCGGATGTAGGCCGCCGCTGAGCGCCTACTTCGTCAGGGCCGGGACCAGCGACAGGTAGTAGTCGATCCCCGGGCGGATGTTGGAGACCGGCGCCCGCTCGTTCAGGCCGTGGGCGAAGTTCTCCGATTCCTTGATGAACATGGGGCTCGCGCCGTAGCTCGGCACGCCGTCGTGGCGGAACCACATGGAATCGCTCGCCCCCGACGACTGGCTGGGGAACACCGGCACGCCGGGATAGATCCTGCCGACCGCCGCCTTCACCGCCGCCACGAAGTCGGGCCGCATGGGCGAGGCCGGCGTCTGTACCGAGCCCTGCGTCACGTCCTCGATCCGGACCTTCGGATCGTCCACCACGCGCGCCAGCTCGGACATGATCTCGGCGCGGCTGTGGCCGGGGAAGATGCGGCAGTTGACGTTGGCCTCGGCCCGCTGCGGCAGGGCGTTCTGGGCATGTCCGCCGTCGATCATGGTCGCCACGCAGGTGGTGCCGATCTTGCCGACGGTGGCCGGGTCGGCCGCAAGCGTCTCGATCGCCTGCTCGTCGGCCGGGTTGGCGGCGAAGGCGCGCATGGCCGCGCCGATCTGCGGGCTCTCGTAGCGCGCCGCCTGCTCGAAATAGGCCTTGGTGAGGGCGCTCTCCTCCGGCTTGAAGCGGTAGGCGTGGATCTTCAAAAGCGCCGTCGCCAGGTCATCGATGGCGTTGTCGATGCGCGGCTCGGAGGAGTGGCCGCCGGGATTGGTCACCGTCAGCCGGTAGTCGGCGTAGGTCTTCTCCGCGCCCTGCCAGGAGAAATAGAGCGGCTTGCCGGTCTGCTCGTCCAGCACGCCGCCGCCGCCGTCGATGTTGAGCACCAGCTCGGAGTCCTTCAGCTTGTCGGCGATCACCGCGCTGGTGGCCATGGTGGTCTCCTCGTCGCCGGAGAACTCGATGACGATCGTCCGCCGGGGCTGATAGCCCTCGCGCCGCAGCTCGCCCAGGGCCGCGATGGCCATGGCGCCGTCCAGCTTCATGTCCAGCGAGCCGCGGCCGAACAGGTAGCCGTCCTCCACCACCGGCTTGAAGGGATCGCGCCGCCAGTCCTCGCGCTTGGCCTCCACCACGTCCATGTGGCCGGAGATCACGAAGGGCTTCAGCTTCGGATCGCTGCCCGGCCAGCGGGCGATCAGATAGGCGGTGTCGCCCATCGGGGTGATGGTCACGTCCTGCGGCTTGAACCCGCCGGCGATGAGGGCGTCGGCGTAGAGCTTCGCCACCTGCGGCGTCTTGTTGCCGGGCCCCGCCACCGAGCGCAGCGAGATCGCCTTCTCCGCCAGGTCCAGGGCCTCGGCCTCGGCCTTGGGGTGGGCCGGCGGCCCCGCCCTCCCGTCCGCAGGCGCCGCCGTCCTGGCCGGGGGCGCCGCCTGGGCCCCCGCCGCAGCCAACATCACCGCGCCCGCAACCGCGGCCATCCACACCTGACGCATGTCTCGACTCCCCGACTTTGCGGCGGAGCTAAAGACGTTTTCGCAACTTGTGGAAAGCCCCTAGCCGCCCGGCGTCCAGCCGCTCCTGGCGACGAACCGATGCGGATGGCGCATGCCATAGATGTCGCGCAGCGCCTGATGCTTGTCGGCGGCGTGATCGTAGTAGGCCTGCACGATCCGGTAGCCGACCCAATAGCCCAGGTCCGAGCGCGGGCCCGGCCCGTTGTAGAGCCATCTGGCGATGTCGGCGTCGCTGGTCTTGTCCTCGTCGCGGACGAAGGCCCGGTCGACCGCGGCCGCCTGCCCCTGCATCCAGCCGGGCGGGCGGTACTCGCCCACCCCGCCGGAGATCAGCTTCGCCGTGAACTCGCCCACGCCCTCGATCAGCGAGAGGCGCAGCACCGTCGCACCCGGCTGGCCCTGCTCCAGCGCCTGCACGTCGGCGGGCTGCTCGATGTGGCCGTACTCGTGGGCGATGGTGTGGACGAACCGGTCCTCGAGGTTCGGGTCCATGAAGTCCGCCGCGCACAGCGCCTCCAGCCCCATGGTGACGCCCGCCGGATCGGTGATGCCCACCGGCTTGCCGTGGCCAACCACGAAGGTGATCGGCGCGAGCTTCGCCTCCGGATAGAGCCGGACCAGCTTGCCGAGCGCGGCCCTCAGGCGTCGTTTCACGTCCGGCAACACCGCCAGGCAGCGCCTCGCCCCCACGTAGATCTGAGGCCGCGCGGCGATCGCCTGCGCGATGCTGGTCCCACTCACCCGTCGCAGCCTGGCGAAGTCGTGCAGCGCCGCCGAGCCCGGCGCGAGGTAGTCGCGCGCCAGCGCCTCGGCCCCCGGATGGCGGCCCGCCGCATCGTAGACCCGATAGAACCTGGCCACGTCCGAGGTGTCGATCGGCGGCAGCCGCGCCCCCGCCCCGGCCGGCCCCGCCGCCAGCGCGCCCAGGACGACCGCCAGCGCATATGTCCGAATCCGCGTCATCATACCCCCGTTCTGCGGCCTTCCCGTCCCGCGCCGTAGCTTGTAGGTCACAACGTCTCCATCCGGGCGGCGCCGCGCGGACAATTTCCTCAGGGACCCTACATGCAGTTTGACGACGTCATCCTCGGTCGCCGCAGCATCCGCGGCTACAAGCCCGATCCGGTCCCCAGGAAGCTGATCGAAGAGATCATCGGGCTCGCCATGCGGGCGCCCTCGTCGATGAACACCCAGCCGTGGAACTTCTACGTCATCACCGGCGAGCCGCTGGACCGCATCCGCGCGGGCAACACCGAGCGGAACCTGGCGGGGGTGCCCCACTCGCGCGAGTTCCGCATCGGCGAGCCGTTCGCCGGCAAGCACCGCGAGCGGCAGATCGGGGTCGCCAAGCAGTTGTTCGGCGCCATGGGCATCGCCCGCGAGGACAAGGAGGGCCGGCAGGACTGGGTGCTGCGCGGCTTCCGCCAGTTCGACGCGCCGGTCTGCGTGATCATCACCTACGACCGCGAGCTGCACGGCAGCGACGACACGCCGTTCGACTGCGGCGCGGTGGCGACCGCGCTGGTCAACGCCGCCTGGTCCCGCGGCCTGGGCGCGGTGATCAACAGCCAGGGCATCATGCAGTCGCCGGTGGTGCGCGAGCACGCCGGGATCGCCGACGACCAGGTGATCATGAAGTCCATCGCGCTGGGCTGGCCGGACGAGACCTTCCCGGCCAACGCGGTGGTGTCGGAGCGCAAGCCGGTCGCCGAGGCCACGGTGTTCGTCGGCTTCGACGAATAGGGGAGGCCCGCTGCGGTGCGCCGCCGAGGGCGTTCAGGCCCTCGCGCGGGCCGCCGCCGCCGCGCCGCGGAACGACACCAGCCGCCCGGCGGCCTCGTCCCACAGCGCCAGGCCGAGCGCGCGGAAGCCGTCGCGAAGGGTCAGCCGGGTCTCGGCGGCCAGACGCGGCTGCTCGCGGACCACGGCCGGCAGGCGGTAGAAGGGGATGCGGCTGCCGAAGTGGTGAACGTGGTGCTCGCCGATGTTGGCGGTGAACCACCGCAGCACGCCGGGCAGGTGCAGCTGCGAGCTGCCCCGCAGAGCGGCCTCGTGCAGCGTCCAGCCCTCGTTGCGCGACCAGTACGCGCCTTCGAACTGGTGCTGCACATAGAACAGCCAGACGCCCCACGACGCCGCCAGCACGACGACGGGCAGGTGCACCAGCAGGAACGGCACGGGGCCGTGCAGCAGGACGAGCGGCGCCGCGAACAGGGCGATGCCGAGCCCGTTGCCGATCACGCTCAGCCAGGCCCAGCGCTCCTTCATGAAGCCGATGGGCAGCCGGTGCTGCAGCACGAACATGTAGGCCGGGCCCAGGCCCAGCATCACGACGGGATGCCGGTAGAGCCGGTACGCCAGCCGCCGGGGCCACGACAGCGCCCGGTATTCCTCCAGCGTCAGCATCTCGATCGCACCCAGGCTGCGCCGGTCGAGATTGCCCGAGGTCGCATGGTGGATCGCGTGCGAGCGGCGCCAATATTCGTAAGGGGTCCAGGTGAACGCGCCGATCACGCGACCGACCCATGCGTTGGCCTTCGCAGCCCGGAAGAACGCCTGGTGCCCGCAATCGTGCTGGATCATGAACAGCCGCACGAGGAAGGCGGCGGCGGGGATGGTGAGGAGCAGTCCCCACCAGAAACCCCTGAGCGCGCTGAAGTAGGCCAGCCCCCAGAGCAGGGCGAACGGAACG
>JAGWSE010000122.1 GCA_028869395.1 Alphaproteobacteria bacterium
GGAAGGTCATGCCGAGCAGCGAGGTGTCGAGGCCTTTCTGCATGACCAGGGCGTCGACGTTGTCGAGCCGCGCGCCGGCCACGGTGATGCTCGCCAGCCGCACCGAGGCGGCGGGGATCTGGCCGCCGGCCGTCACCACCTTGTAGGCGTATTGCAGCTTGGCCGGATCGATACCGAGCCGCTGCGCATCCTGAGGGGTCAGCGCCACCGCCGTCGCTCCGGTGTCGACCAGGAACCGAACCGAGCGCCCGTTCACCTCGCCGTCGGCCCAGAAATGGCCGTCGCTCGACTTCGGGATCGCGCGGCTCGCCGCCAGTGGGCGCGGGCCCTCGAGGTCCGCCACGAACGGCGCCTCAGCGCGGGCCGCGCGCAGGGGCAGGGGTGGGGGAGAGAGGGCGACGACAGCTGCGGCGCTGCCGACGGCCGAGGCCGCCGCGACCACTGCCACGCTCGCCAGTTTCATGATGCTGGAGGCCAAGGCGTCCCAATCCCGCTTCGGCCGCGTTCGGCCTCGAATGTCCGGGGAGGCTAGCCGTCCCAGGTTGTTAACCTGTGAACGCCGCGGCTCTCGTGCTTAGCCGATCAGGCCCAGCTTCTCGGGTCGGATTCGGCCGCGGCGCGCGGGCAGCTCGGCCATGATCGCCGCGCGCTCGTCATCCGAGAGCCGCGCCCAGCCCGCGACCTCGTGCAGGGTGCGATGACACCCCAGGCAAAGGCCGCTTTCGCCGTCCACCACGCACACCTTGATGCAGGGCGTCTTGATCGGGGCGGGGGGCTCGTCGGTCATGCGGCCGGCAGAGCGTAGGTGACGTTGGCTTGCGCCGCCAGCCGCTCGGGGCTCTCGGTCCACAGCCGCACGTCGCACACGGCGTTGCGCCGTCCCAGCCGCAGGAGCGCGGCCTCGGCGTGGATGTCTCCGGGCTTGGCCCCGCGCAGGAAGTTCATCAGCAGGGAGGAGGTCACCGCCATCAGTTGATCGCCCACGTGCGCCAGCACCAGCGCGTAGGCCGCCACGTCGGCCAGCGACATCAGCGTCGGTCCGGAGATGACGCCGCCCGGCCGCAACAGGCCGGCGCGATAGGGCGACATGACCCGCACCCGGCCAGGGCCCACCTCGAGCACGCGCGCGAGGTGGCCGTCCGCCGCTTCGGGGAAGGCGCGCCGGATCAATGCATTGACGCCCGCCACGTCGAGCACGGGTTTCGGATCGGCCATGTTACCTCATGCCCAATCACACCAGATGTTACAACCCGAATTCATTGGTGCGTAACAATACTGTACCATGACCAAGATTTAATCCTGACGCGCCGAATATTGCCAATAATTCATTGTCTAGAATCTGTTCGGAGCTTCATTGTCCCCATCGAGATCTTGAGCAGGAGAGTGTCATGAAACGCGCCGCCGTCGCGATCGCCGCCCTCGGCCTCGCCGCCGCCGGATCGGCCTACGCCGCCTCGCCGGTCTCCGACGTGGACTACCTCAGGGCCAACCGCTGCGAGGGGATCGCCGCGGGCCTTGGCGCAGATACATCGCACGTCGCCGCCTTCATAAAGGCCCAGGGCGCCACGCGAATGGACTACATCCTGGCGAAGGGGCGAGAGGCCTACCGTCAGGCCAGGCGCGAAACGTCCGACGCCAATCTCAAGCCTCGTCTGAACACCGAGCTCGCCACCTCCTGCGCCGCCTACGTGGGCCAGGGCGCGAAGGTGGCGCGCAGCAACTAGCCGGCTCTCCTCAGGCCTGCGCGGCCGGCGCGCCGCCCCGCTCTCTGGCGGCGCGCCCTTTTTTCATCGGGCGGGGTGCGCGGAACTCGCCCGCGCCTTAGGCTTTCCTCACCGGCGCGAACGGCGAGGCTTGTTGAGGCGGATGGCGGTCTTCAGACCCGGCGAGACCTGCTGGCGCGTCGAACACGCGTCGCGCGCGGCCTTCCTGATCGACAACGAGGCGTTCTTCACCGCCGCCTTCGAGGCCATCACCAAGGCGCGGCGATCCATCCTGCTGCTGGGCTGGGGGTTCGACCCGCGCACGCGCCTGTTCCCCGACGGCTACGACGGCCCCGACGATCCGGACGAGGTCGGCCGCATCCTGGTGGAGCTGGCGCAGGCCCGGCCCGAGCTCGACATACGCCTGCTGATCTGGAAGTCGGCGCTGCCGATCAGCGCCAGCCAGGAATTCTTCCCGCACAAGGCGCGCAAGTACTTCCGCGGCACGCCGGTGAAGTTCGTGCTCGACGACGCCGTGCCCTTCGGGGCCTGCCATCACCAGAAGGTGCTGGTCGTCGACGACCGGCTGGCGTTCTGCGGCGGCGGCGACATCTCCGTCGATCGCTGGGACAGCCCCGCCCACCTGGACGAGGACCGGCGCCGGATCATGCCCAAGCAGGAGGAGCACGTTCCCCGTCACGAGGTGATGATGCTGGTGGACGGGGCGGCGGCCAAGGCGCTGGGCGACCTCGCCCGCGAACGCTGGCGCCGCGCCACCGACGAACGGCTCGCCGAGCCGGAAGACGCCGGTGGCGACCCGTGGCCGGACCACGTGCCTGCCCACCTGACCGATGTCGAGGTGGCGATCGCTCGCACCGCGCCTGCCTGGAAGCGCCGGCCAATGGTTGAGGAGATCCGCCGTCTGACGCTCGCCTGCATCGCCGAGGCCAAGGACGTCATCTACCTCGAGAACCAGTACTTCACGTCCCCGCTATACACCGAGGCGCTGGCTGCGCGGCTGATGGAGCCGGACGGGCCCGAGGTGGTGCTGATCTCCACGCAGCGCGCGCCCTCCTGGTTCGACCAGATGACCATGGATCGAGCGCGCGGCGCGATGATCTGGCGGCTGCGGGCTGCCGACGTCTTCGGCCGCTTCCGGGCCTATTGCCCGGTGACCTCGGGCGGCGGGACCATCATCGTCCACTCCAAGGTCACGGTGATCGACGACCGCATCGCCCGCGTGGGCTCGGCCAACCTCAACAACCGCTCCGGCGGCTTCGACACGGAGTGCGAACTGGGCGTGCAGCCGGACGAAGAGGCCTCCCGTCGGGCCATCGCCGCTTTCCGCGACCGGCTGATCGGCCATTTCATGGGGGTGACCGGCGATGCGGTGGCCAAGGCGCGCGCCGACTTCGGCGGCCTGGCCGGAGCGATCGACGCCCTCAACCGCGACGGCCGCCTCGCGCCCATCGAACCGCCGAAGATGAGCGGACCCGGCGAGTTCATCGCCCGCTATCACATGGGCGACCCGACCGACGTCAGCGACTCCTGGCGCCTCGGCCGCCGTCGTGAGCGCCTGATCCGCGAGGCGCGCGAGATCGCGGAAGCGCCGAGGGGCATCGGCTAAACGCCTGGAGCGAGTGCGCCGGCCTAGGCCCAATACGGTTCAGTTAGATGCGCCATTAACACCCCGGTAACCGACGCATGAATCTATGCTGCCGAATCGGGGGCGAGATCGATGGCGCGGACGGCGGCGAGGCTCGGGGCGGGGACGCGGA
>JAGWSE010000123.1 GCA_028869395.1 Alphaproteobacteria bacterium
CGCGGGTCGTCCGGATTGGCGCGGAACGCCCGGTCGAGCACCTCGTGGGCCTGTCGCTCGCGATGGTCCTCCATCAGCGTCCCGGCCATGTCGAGCCAGGCGTCCACCGACCCCGGCGCGAGCGCGACGGCCTGGCGCCAGCGCGCCATGGCCGCGTCCGTCCTGCCCTGCATCTGCAGCGCGCGTCCGAGCAGGCGCTGCAGCTCCGCATTGCGGGGATCGCTGCGCACGAGCTTGGAGAAGGCGGCCTCGGCGCCGGGGCCGTCCCCCATGTCGAGCAGGACGTTGCCGCGGTTCACCTGCGGACCCGCCTGTGACGGACGCAGCCGGATCGCTGTCTCAAAGGCCTTCAGCGCCTCCGGATGGCGCCTCAGCTGCCGGAGGAAGACGCCGCGCATGTTCCACAGCTCTCCATCGCCCGCATGCCGCGCCACGGCGCGGGCCGACCAGGCCTCGCCCTCCCCGGTGCGGCCGGAGCGATAGAGCTGCACGAGCAGCGCGCGGTAGACCGAGGCCGGCCGGCCTTCGTCTTCCTCGAGGGCCTCGAGCAGATGGCCGAGGCCCTCCTCGGCCCGACCCGACCTGAAGGCCGCCTCGGCCGCCGCCAAGTGCTTGCTCACGGGTTGCACTCCACGCCCAGATGGTGGCTCCGCCCCTCCGGCCCAGCCCGGAAGGGCTAATGGCGGGAGTCTTTGCGCCTCCGGCGCCCAAAGCGCCACTTCAGGGCGAGAATGGCGCCGGAAAGCGTCAGGCACACGGCGTTCGAGCCCACCACGGGCCAGCTGCCGATCAGCAGGCCATAGGCGATCCACAGGCTGAAGCCGGTGACGGTCACCATGTACATCCGCAGCGACACCGAGGCCGCGTCGCGGTCGCGCAGGATCTTGGCGATCTGCGGGATGAAGCTGGTCATGGAGCACAGGGCGGCGCCCACGCCGACCACATTGGCCAGGCCGGACACCCCTTCAGGCCGCCTGCGGAAAGCTGACCACGGCGCGCACGCCGGGGTGCGCCTCGACCAGCTCGTAGCGGCCCCGGAGTTGTTGCGCCAGCAGGCCAACCAGGGTGGCGCCGAACCCGCCCGGCGCCGGCGCGCCGTCCGGCAGGCCCACCCCGTCGTCGCGGACGCTCAGGCGCAGCAGGCCCTCTTCCGGGCCGAAGCGGACCTCGATTTCCCCGGGCCGGTCGGGAAAGGCGTGGCGCAGGGCGTTGTGCACCAGCTCCCCCGTGATCAGCGCGAGGGGTGCGGCCTGTCGCGAGGGCACGGTGGCCGGCGAAAGCGCGAAGCGGACCGCCACGTCGCTGCGGCGAGCGGCGGCGAGGATCTCCTCCACCAGGTCGTGGATCAGGGCCGAGGCCTCGAAGTGCGCGGGATCGCCCGCCACGTCGAGCCGGCGGTGTACGGCGGCCACCGCGTTGACGCGCTCGAGCGCGCCGCGGATGGCCGCGCGCTCGGGGCCCTCACCCAGCCGGCGCAGCTGAAGCACGAGGACCGAGCCGATCAGCTGCAGGTCGTTCTTGATGCGATGGTCGAGCTCGCGCAGGCGGGCGGTCGCCTGTTCCAGCTCGGCCTCGAGCCGGGCCGATCCGCTCACGTCCAACCTCGCGGGTGCTCCACTGTCGCCTGCGCCCATGAACCTGCCTCCGCCCGGATGTGCAACGGCGCCGCTTGCGGCGCGGTTCCATCACGCTCGCGCGCGTGCGGCGCAGCTTGACCGCCGGCCCGGCGGCCGCCTAAGCGCGGGGCATGAACATCCTCCTGGTCGGCTCCGGTGGCCGCGAGCACGCGCTGGCGTGGAAGATCGCCCAGTCGCCACGCCTCACCCGCCTGGTGGCGGCGCCCGGAAACCCGGGCATGGCGAAGCTCTGCGAGACACGGGCGGTCGGCGCGACCGACGTGGCGGGCCTCATGGCGCTGGCCCGCGAGATCGCCGCCGACCTGGTGGTGATCGGGCCGGAGGTGAGCGTGGCCGCTGGCCTGGCCGATGCGGCGGCCGAGGCCGGCGTCGCCTGCTTCGGCCCGACGGCCGCGGCCGGACAGCTGGAGTCCTCCAAGGCCTTCACCAAGGCGTTCTGCGACCGCTACGGGCTGCCGACCGGGGCCTATCGCGTGTGCGAGACGGTGGAGGAGGCCCGCGCCGCGCTGGACGAGTTCGCGGCGCCCTTCGTCGTCAAGGCCGACGGCCTGGCGGCCGGCAAGGGCGTGGTGGTCGCCGCCACGCGGGAGGAGGCCGAGGCTGCGGTCGAGGACGCGCTCGGCGGGCGCTTCGGCGCGGCGGGCGCGCGGGTGGTGATCGAGGAGTTCCTCGACGGCGAGATCGGCTCGCTCTTCGCCCTGTGCGACGGCGAGACCTCCATGCTGTTCGGCTGGGCGCAGGACCACAAGCGCGCCTTCGACGGCGATCAGGGGCCCAACACCGGGGGCATGGGCGTCTATTCGCCCGCGCCGGTCTTCACGCCGGAGCTGGTGGAGCAGGTGCGCACGCGGCTGGTCGAGCCCGCGTTCGCCGGGATCGCGGCGGACGGGGCGCCCTATCGCGGCGTCCTGTTCGTGGAGCTGATGGCGACGAAGGACGGGCCGAAGCTGGTGGAGTTCAACACCCGCTTCGGCGACCCCGAATGCCAGGCGCTGATGCTGCGCCTGGACAGCGACCTCGCGCCCTATCTGATGGCCTGCGCGACGGGGCGCCTCTCCGAGCTGCCACAGCCGAAGTGGCGGGACGAGGCGGCGATCTGCGTGGTGGTGGCGGCGAAGGGTTACCCCGGCGAGCCCAAGCCGGGGGGCGCCATCCGCGGGGCCGAGGACGACCTGGGCGAGGACGTGGTGGTCTTCCAGGCCGGCACCCGCCGCGATGCGGACGGGACGCTGAGGGCCGCGGGCGGACGCGTCCTGAACGTCTGCGCCCGGGGCGCCACCCTCGAGGCCGCGCGCGAGAAGGCCTACGGCGCGATCGGCAAGATCGACTTCGCCGACGGATTCTGCCGCACCGACATCGGCTGGCGCGCGCTGGCCCGCGGTCCAAAGTAAACCGCGGCGCCCGAGCGGCAGCCTTGCCGGGCCCTGGGGCGGCCCGGTAGAGTGCTTCAAACACTTGTAAGACAGGGAGGCGCACCATGGCCGAGGCGACCGAACTCGCGGCGGAACGCGCACGCGAGCAGGCGAACACCGGCACCGACGTGGTGCCGGAGGCGCAGCGCTTCGACGAAGCCTCGCTGGAGCGCTGGCTGAAGGCCAACGTCGCCGGCTATGCGGGCCCCCTGGAGGTGCGCAAGTTCAAGGGCGGCCAGTCCAACCCGACCTACCAGTTGATCACGCCGGCCCAGAAGTACGTCCTGCGCCGCAAGCCCCCGGGAAAGCTGCTGCCCTCGGCGCATGCGGTGGACCGCGAATACCGGGTGATCACCGCGCTCTACCCCACAGGCTTCCCGGTGGCGAAGACCTATGGGCTTTGCACCGACGACTCGGTCATCGGCACCTGGTTCTACATCATGGACTGCGTCGAGGGCCGGATCCTGTGGGACCAGAGCCTTCCGCAGTACGAGCCCGCCGAGCGGCGGGCGATCTTCATGGCGAAGATCAAGACCCTCGCCGATCTGCACAACACCGACTACGTGAAGGTCGGGCTGGAGGACTACGGCAAGCCCGGCAACTACATGGGCCGGCAGGTCGATCGCTGGACCAAGCAGTACCGCGCCTCCGAGACCGAGCACATCGAGGAGATGGAGAAGCTGATCGACTGGCTTCCCAAGAC
>JAGWSE010000124.1 GCA_028869395.1 Alphaproteobacteria bacterium
CAGGAAGCCCGCCAAGGCGCCGCCGCATTCGGCGAAGTTGCCGTCGTTGCCGTCGAGATGATGCTGGTTGAAGCGGCGCAGGTAGGCCGTGCCCTGAAGGGACCAGCGCCCGTCAAGCTCCTGGCGCCCGTTCAGCGCCGCCAGGACCGAACCGTTGCGGGTGGTCTGCGGGAAGGTGAAGACCGCGCGCCGGTCGCGGGCCAACAGGTCGACCGGAGTCGGTCCAACTGCGCCCATATCGGTGGAGGCGCCGGCGAGGATCAGGTGCAGCTCGCTTCGCGCGCCCTTCCAGCCCAGGTCGGCGTAGAGCCGCCCGACGTCAGACGGGGAATGCAGCCGCCAGCCGTCCGCGTGGCCGCCGTCGGCGGCGACGTAGACGCCCCACGGGCCCTTGGTCGCGCCGTATTCCACCGCACCATCGATGCGGCCGAACGAGCCCGCTTCAAGAGTGGCGTCGCCGCCCGGCGCGTCGAAGCCGGTTTTCATCCGCAGGGTCACCGCCCCGCCCAGGGCGTTCAGGCCG
This sequence comes from Alphaproteobacteria bacterium, assembly GCA_028869395.1. Classification (GTDB taxonomy): domain Bacteria; phylum Pseudomonadota; class Alphaproteobacteria; order Caulobacterales; family Caulobacteraceae; genus Phenylobacterium. Next base: position 524 of record JAGWSE010000124.1, read on the forward strand.
AACGCGGGATTGCTGGTGAACAGGTTGGCCTGGGCGATCGCCGTCTCCGGCACCAGGTCCCAGTTGACGGTGTCGCCGAACGCCTCGTTCAGGCGCACGCTGTCCATGTAGACCGCCAGCCCCTCCGGTGTGCCCTGCAGGCCCGACGCCTTGAAGCCGCGGAAGTCCACGTCCTTGGTGAAGCCGGCGCCCTGGGTATCGGAGAGGCTGAGCCCGGCTACGTGCTGCTGCAGCGCATCGGTGACCGCCAGCGAGCCGGAGCGCACGAACTGGTCGGAGCCCACCGTCTCGACCACGTCGGGCAGTTTCCTTGCCTCGACGCCGCGGCCCTCCAGCGGCGTCGGCGCCACGACGACGACTTCGCTGATCTTGTGCGGGTCGGCGGCGGTTGCGAGCGACGGGGTTGCGAGGGCCAGGGCCGCGAGACTAGCCGCCCACCGGATGCTGGAAACTCTGGACAAGGCTGCCCGCCACCAGACGCCAACCGTCGACGAGGACGAAGAAGATCAGCTTGAAGGGAAGCGACACCACCACCGGCGGCAGCATCATCATGCCCATGCTCATCAGCACGCTGGCGACGACGAGGTCAATGACCAGGAACGGCACGAACAGCAGGAAGCCGATCTCGAAGGCGCGCTTCAGCTCCGAGATCATGAAGGCCGGCGTCACCACGCGGATGGGGGTGTCGGTGATCTTCGCCGGCTGCGGGATCTTCGAGAGCCGCACGAACAGCGCCAGGTCGCCTCGGTCCACCTGCGAGAGCATGAAGGCTTTCACCGGCCCGCTCGCGGAATCGAAGGCCTGCGGCAGCTCCATCTGGTGGTTCAGCAGCGGCTTGATGCCATCCTGGTAGGAGGCCTGGAACGTCGGCCCCATGACGATGGCGGTCAGGAACAGCGACAGCGAGATGATCACCGCGTTGGGGGGGCTCTGCTGCAGGCCCAGCGCGGTGCGCAGCAGCGACAGCACCACCACGATGCGCACGAACGAGGTGGTCATGATCACGATCGACGGCGCCAGCGACAGCACCGTGAGCAGGCCTACGAGCTGCACGACGCGGTCGGTGAGGCCCGCGCCGGTGCCGAGGTTGATGTTCAGCGCCTGCGCCGCCGCCGCAGCCGGGAAGATCAGGCAGGTGACGGTGGTCAGGGCCGCCAGGCCCGCGGCGCGGCGCCATTCGGAGGCGGGGAGGGCGCGGATCGCCTTGAAGAGTTCGCGCATCAGCGGCGTCCCTTCGGGACCTGCACGGCGGAGACCACGCGGCCCTCGCCCAGCAGGATCAGCTTCTCCTCGCCGTCGCAGGCGACCAGCACCAGCCGGCGCGAGGGATCGAGCACCAGGGTCTCGACGATGGCCAGCCGGCGCTCGGCCTTCATCGGGCGGCCGAAGCGGGCGAGCGCGTCGGGTCCGAAACGACGCAGCGCCGCCAGGCCGAGGAAGGCCAGCCCCAGGGTGAAGGCGAGCGCGAAGAAGGCTCTGAGCAGTTCGGCGAAATCCATGGGCCCGGGCGAGGTGAACGGTTCGCCGGCCATGTCGCCGCGAGTCTCTTAATCGCCGATTAACCCTGTTTATTCACCCTTTCGGCCATGGGCCTCACCGACATCCCGCTCTTCGCCATGCTGAAGAGCCGCATGGGCTACCTGAGCCAGCGCCAGCGGGTCATCGCCGAGAACGTCGCCAACGCCAACACGCCCGGCTATGCGCCCCACGACCTGGCGCCGTTCAGCTTCCAGGCGAAGCTGCAGGCCGCCGCAGGACCAGGCGCCGGGGCCGTCGCCGCACCCGGGGTCATGGCGGTGACCGAGCCCGGCCACATGCTGGCGCCGCAGGCCGCCGGCGGATCTGGGTTCCAGGAGGTCACCTCGCGGGATTCCGAGACCACGCTCGACGGCAACTCCGTCGTCCTGGAGGAGGAGATGATGAAGATGGGCCAGGCGCGCATGGACTACGACGCGGCCGTCAGCTTCTACGAGAAGGCCCTCAACATGATCAACATGGCGACCCGCGCGCCGGGTCACGGCTAGGCAAGGAGCGCTAGATGGCCGACATCACCGCCACCAACGCCGCCGAGGCGATCGCCGCCTCCGCCCTTCGCGCCCAGCAGGGCCGCATGCGGATCATCGCGGAGAACCTGGCGAACGCGAACTCCACCTCCAAGGTCAAGGGCGGCAATCCGTACGTCCGCCAGGAGCCGGTGTTCGAGCCCACCCCCGTTGACGGCGGCATGGGCGTGCGCCTCGTGCGCGCCCAGCCCGACCAGACCGCCTTCCGCAGCAAGTACGATCCCGGCAACCCGGTCGCCGACGCGCAGGGCTACGTGAAGCTGCCCAACGTGGACCCGCTCATCGAGGCGCTCGACATGCGCGACGCCCAGCGCGCCTACGAGGCCAACCTCAACGTGATCGACACGGCCCGCAACATGGATGCGAGCACGCTCGACATCCTCAAGAAGTAGGCGCTGAGCCGTGATCACCGCCTTCGCCGCCGCCAAGGCCTACGCCACCGCCCAGCAGTCCGCCGCCGCCGCGCCGTCGGTGGCCGGCGCGGCCTCGCCCGGCGCGCCCGGTTTCGGCGAGCTCCTGAAGTCGGTGATGTCCGACGCCGTGAAGACCTCGCGGCACGCCGAGAGCGAAATGACTGCGCAGATGCAGGGCAAGGCCAACCTGGTCGACGTCGTGACCGCCGTCTCCTCTGCGGAGACCAGCCTCGAAACGGTGATGGCGATCCGCGACCAGGTGATCAACGCCTACCAGGAAATCATGCGCATGCCGATCTGAGGATCGGCGCGCCGGAGCCCGGTCATGACCCAGCCGATTTCCGCCGCGCGGTCCCCTGCCGGCCCAGGCCGCGGACGTGCGATCCTCGAGGTGGCGATCCTGTGGGCGGTGGCCGCAGCCTCCATCGCGGCCTTCTCCGCCACGGACGCGGCCAACCTCGGCGTACTCGGCCGCATCGCGCTGCCGCTGCGCATGGCCGTCCTCGTGCTCATCGCCACCTGGCTGCTCCGGCGCGACGGCGAGAGCTGGCGCAAGGTGGCCTTCTCGAAGCCCGACCGCTGGTGGCGGGCGCTGCTCCTGGCGCTCGGCGGCTACGTCCTGGCCTATCTGCTGGTCGGCGCGATCGTCGCCGTTCTCTTCCCGCCGATGCATCTGGCGGCCCCGGGCGTGGGCCCGCTGATCCGCGTGCGCGGAAACCTCGGCGAATACCTCTACTGGATGCTGCCGGTGACCTGGGGATCGGCGGCCTTCGGCGAGGAGATGCTGTTCCGCGGCTTCTTCTTCTCGCGCCTGCTGAAGATCCTGCCCGCGAGCCGGGCGGGCGTCCTGGCGGCGCTGGGGCTGCAGACCCTGCTCTTCGGCGCCGTGCACCTCTACCTCGGTCTGAGCGGGGCCATCACGGCGAGCCTGCTGGGCCTGGTGCTGGGTTCGGTCTACCTGCTCGGCGGACGCAGGATCTGGCCGACGATCCTTCTGCACGGCCTCCTCGACAGCACCACCATCACCATCATCTTCCTGGGCGGCCTGCCGCGGGGCTGACGGGGGCCGCCCGAACCGTGCTACCGGTTGGTTCATGGCGGGGGCGATCGAGTTGCGGGGCGTGGGGAGGCGTTATGGCGCGCACCTCGCCCTCGCCCTCGCCGACGTCGACCTCAGCGTCGCGGCCGGCGCGTTCGTGGCCCTGGTGGGGGCGTCAGGCTCCGGCAAGACGACGCTGCTCAAGACCATCAACCGGCTGGTCGCGCCCGATACGGGCGAGGTGCTGATCGAGGGCGAGCGCGCCGACGCCCAGCCGCCGCACCTGCTCCGCCGCCGCATCGGCTACGTCTTCCAGGAAATCGGCCTGTTTCCGCATCTCAGCGTGGGCGAGAACATCGCGGTCACGCCGAGGCTGCTGGGCTGGGACGAGGCCCG
>JAGWSE010000125.1 GCA_028869395.1 Alphaproteobacteria bacterium
CGCGGTCGCCCTGGCCTATGTGGGGGAGGGGACGTCGACCATCCGGCTGGGCGCCGGCGGGGTCATGTTGCCCAATCACGCGCCGCTGATCATCGCCGAGCAGTTCGGGACCCTGGAGGCCCTCCACCCGGGACGCATCGACCTCGGGGTCGGCCGCGCCCCGGGAACGGACCAGCTCACCGCCAGGGCGCTGCGCAGGAACCTCGCCGGCGGGGTCGATCGGTTTCCGGAGGATGTGCTCGAGCTGATCGCCTTCCTCGACGATCCGCAACCGGACCAGGCGATCCGGGCGGTGCCGGGCTACGGCTCGAAGGTCCCGGTCTGGATCCTGGGCTCCAGCCTCTACGGCGCCCAGCTCGCCGCCGCCCTGGGCCTGCCGTTCGCGTTCGCATCGCACTTCGCCCCGGCCATGCTTGACCAGGCCGTCGACATCTATCGCCGGCAATTCCAGGCCTCCGCCTTCGGCGAGCGGCCCTACGTCATGCTGGGCCTGAACCTCGTCGCGGCCGAGAGCGACGAAGAGGCCCGGTTCCTGTTCACCTCGCTGCAGCAGGCGTTCGTCAACCTCCACCGCGGGCGGCCAGGGCCGCTGCCGCCGCCCATCCATGATCCGGACGGGGACCTTGCGGCCACGACGGCGCCGGGCTCGCCCCTGTCCAGGGCGGTGGTCGGCGGTCCCGAGACGGTGCGCGCCGGCCTCGAGCGTTTCGTGGCCGAGCACCGCCCCGACGAGATCATCCTGACCGCCCAGATCTTCGACCAGGCCAAGCGCATCCGCTCGCTGGAGATCGCCAGCGCCGCGCGCGACGGGATCGAAGGAGGGTAGGCGGCGGCTTGTGCCGTTTGCGCCTCGCATTCGGCAACTTGTGTTCGATGAACCCGCGCAATTGGCACGCTGCGCCCGCAACGGAGCCTATCCTCGTCTTCAGGCAACGACCCAGAGCGGTCAGGGGGAGGCGTGTGATGCGGCAGGTTTCTGGCCAAGTTTCTGGCCAAGTTTCTGGGCAAGTTTCTGGCCAAGTTTCTGGCCAGGTTTCTGGGCAGGTTTCGGGCCAGGTTTTGGGCCAGGTTTTGGGCCAGGTTTTGGGCCGGAGTCGCTGGGTGGCCGCAGCGGCCGCCTTGATCGGGCTTGCGGCGCCCGCCGCCGCCGGCGCTCACGCCATCTGGTTCGCGTCGCGGTCCAGTGAGAGCTCGGCCTGGCAGAAGACCCGCACGGCGCTGATCTACGGCATCGGGGCCGACGACCTGGACATGGTCAGGCGCATGGACCTGGTGCGCAACGTCTCCGCCTACGATGCGCAGATGAAGCCGGTCCCCGCCGAGCTGAAGGCGGAGGGCCCGCTGGCCGTGGTGGAGGGCGCCGACGAGGCGCCGGTGATCACGGCGGTGATGTACAACAACATCTGGAGCAAGCCTCCGAACGGCGGCGAGTGGGTCGAGGGCGGCCGCGACGTGCTGCCCAACGCCATCCTCAGCGAGAAGAACTGGAAGTACGCCGTCTACATCCGCGGGCCGATCTCCGCGCCCGTGCCGGCCTTCCCCGACCAGATCCTGCAGATCGTGCCGCAGGGCGCCATCCCGCAGACCATGGGCGCGCCCCTGAAGCTGCGCGTGCTGTTCAAGGGCAGGCCGGCGGCCGGGGCCGCCGTCCTCACCGATTTCCTGGGCGATCCGGACGCCAAGCCGCTCAGGACGGCGGCGGACGGCACGGTCACCGTGAAGGTCCGCAACCAGGGCCTCAACGTCATCAACGCCGTGGTCGAGGGACCGAGCGACGAGGGAAAGCGGATCGACCGCGTCGAATACGAGGCGACCCTGTCCTTCGCCTTGCCGCACAAGCCGGAATAGGCACTCAGAAGGGGGGTGGGACGATGACAGCGATCGACAGCGGCGCCCTGAAGACGCCGGCGGCCTCCGCCGTCGCCGCCGAGACGGCGGCCGGCGCCAAGGCCGCCACGCGCACGCGGCTGCGCAACATCGACGCCCTTCGCGGCGTGGTCATGCTCTTCATGGCGGTCGACCACGTCCGCGAGACCTTCTACGCCTACCATCCGGTGACCGACCCGATGCTGCCGCTCAGCATCGAGCCCGCGCTTTTCTTCACCCGCATCACCAGCCAGCTGTGCGCGCCGGTCTTCGTGTTCCTGACCGGGCTTTCCGCCTTCCTCTATGGGCAGTCGCATTCCAAGCGGGAGACTTCGCTGTTCCTGCTGAAGCGGGGCGCCTTCCTCGTGCTCCTCGAGGCGACCGTCGTGAACTTCGCCTGGGCGGCGCAGACCTTCCCGCCCACCTTCTGGCTGCAGGTCATCTGGGCGATCGGCCTGTGCATGATCGCGCTGGCGGGGCTCATCCATCTGCCGAGGGGCTGGCAGGTCGCCGTGGGCGCCGCGATCGTCTGCGGCCACAATCTGCTGGACCCCATCGTCCTGACGCCGGCCTCGCCCTTCTACGGGATCTGGGGCGTGCTCCATCAGCGCGCCCTGTTCCACTTCGGCGGGGGCGTGGTGGTGAAGACCAGCTACCCGGTGCTGCCATGGATCGGCGTCATCCTGCTGGGCTACGCGGTCGGGCCCTGGTTCGGCCGCGGCGCCGATCCCGTGGCGCGGCGGCGCGCGCTCCTGGGCTGGGGCGCGGCCCTGCTGGCCGGCTACGTGGTCCTGCGCCTCGCCAATGTCTACGGCGACAAGCCCTGGGTCCACACGGGCCAGGCCCTGCGCACCACCATGAGCTTCCTGGCCCTCACCAAGTACCCGCCGTCGCTGCTGTTCCTGGCGCCCACCCTCGGCATCGGCCTGCTGCTGCTCGCGGCCTTCGAGCGGCTCGACGAAGAACGCCCGATCGCCTGGCTCGCCTTGCTGGGGGGCGCGCCGATGTTCTTCTACATCGTCCACCTCTACGTGATCAAAGCCCTCTACTACGCGGCCGTGGCGACGTTCGGCCTAAACAAGGGCGCCTGGTTCGGCTTCGACAACGTGGCCTCGATCTGGATCGCCGCGGCCCTTCTGGTGACGGCGGTCTATTTCCCCACGCGGTGGTTCGCCCAGTTCAAGCAGCGCCGCCGCGACCTCTGGTGGCCGCGCTACCTCTGACGCGAAACGGTTCTCCTCCCCCAGCCGTTCGCGGCACGGGGCGCGCCGGGACCTCCCGGCGCGCCCTTCTGCTTGCGGCGGCCCCTGTGCTTGTCCGCGTGAGGTCTTCCGAAAGGTGAGGGGCTTCTCCTTTGGCGAGCCGCCACCGCTCTTCTACGGGGGCAAGGTGAAGCCCGCTCAACTTGCAATAGCGAGCGGCATTTTGTGCGCATAGGAGGGGGATTACCGTATATTCGTTCGCGGACCCGCGCTCTTTTGACCCAAAATGCGAGCCGCCCGGCTTGAGAGTTCTCTGGCGCCCCGGCGCCTCAGGCCCCCTGACGGGCCTCGCCGCCGGCAAGGCGCAGAACATAACAACGCCCGCCCAGGGGACTCGAGCGGCGGGCCACAGGGGGTCAGACATGTCAAAGCCGCGCGCTCCAAGGCTCGCCCTTTTCGCCAGCGCCGCCGTGCTCGCCGCCGGGTCCTGCGCCCATGCGGCCACGGCCCCCGCGAACCATGACGCCAGCGCCACGCCCGGAACCGTGGCCGAGGTGGTCGTGCTCGCCCATCGCCAGCAGTTCCGCGGCGACGTGCCCATCCAGGAGCTGCCGCAGAACGTCTCGGTGGTGAGCGCCAAGCTCCTGAACAACGCCAATGTCACCACGCTGGACTCAGCCCTCGAGCTGGTGAGCGGCGTGCAGCACCAGAACAACTTCGGCGGTCTCTGGAACGCCTTCGCCATCCGCGGTTTCGTGGGCGACCCGAACCTGCCCAGCGGCTACCTGATCAACGGCTTCAGCAGCGGCCGCGGCTTCGCCGGGCCGCGCGACACCTCCGACGTGGAGCGCATCGAGGTGCTGAAGGGGCCAAGCTCCGCCCTGTTCGGCCGCGGCGAGCCGGGCGGGACGGTGAACATCATCACCAAGAAGCCCCTGTTCAATCCGCAGGGCTATGTCTCCGTCGCGGGCGGGAGCTACAACACCTGGCGGGAGGAAGGCGACTACACCCGCGGCATCATCGGCGACACGCTCGCGGGCCGCATCAACGGCGCCTACGAGGAAGGCGACGGCTTCCGGGACCACGGCCACTACAAGAAGTGGGTGGTGACGCCGTCGCTGCTGCTGGACATCGATCCGGCCACCACCATCACCTACGAGCTGTCGGCGTCGCACCAGGAGGTGCCCTTCGACCGCGGCGTGCTGGCGGTCAACGGCCAGCTCGGCGTGATCCCGGTGTCCCGCTTCCTGGGCGAGCCGGGCGACGGCCCCATCAAGACCGACGGCCTGAGCCACCAGCTCCAGTTCAACCACCAGTTCAACTCCGACTGGACCCTGCTGCTTGGCGCCGATTACCTAGCCACCCAGCTCAAGGGCTTCTCGACGGAGGCCGAGCTGGTCCACCCACGCCAGCTGCTCTACTTCGACGGCCAGGACCTCTCCCGCGAGCGTCGCTACCGCGACTGGTCCACCCATGACGCCATCGTGCGCGCCGAGCTGGATGGCCGGGTGCAGACCGGGCCCTTCACCCACCACCTGCTGTTCGGCGTGGACGATGAGAAGCTCGACATCCACCAGATCCAGGAGCGGTTCCGGCCGCCGCCGGTGACCCCCGGCATGACCCTGGCCGCCGCCAACGCCATCAACATCTTCGATCCCGTCTATGGCAACCTGCCGCCGGTGGGGGCCTTCTGGGACTTCTTCGAGACCCAGCGCGCCTGGGGGGCCTATTTCCAGGACCAGATCGACCTCACCAGCCAGCTGAAGTTCCGGATGGGGGCGCGCTACGACCACTTCCGCCAGCGGATCCTCAACCGCTTCACCGGCGGGGTCACGGGACAGGACGTCACCGCCACCGACCCGCAGTTCGGCCTGGTCTACGAGCCCAGCAAGCTGGTGTCCTTCTACGTGGCCTATGGCGAGGGCTTCCGCCCCAACAGCGGCCAGGACGTCAACAACGTCCCCTTCCAGCCGGAGCGGACCAAGTCCTACGAGGTGGGCGCCAAGTTCCACACCATGAGCGAGCTGCTCGAGGGGACGATCGCCATCTACAAGATGGACAAGACCGGCATCATCACCTCCGACCCGATCAACGCCGGCTACTCGATGGCCATCGGCAAGGCCGAGAGCAAGGGCGTGGAGATCGACCTCGACGGGGTGCTGCCCGGCAGGCTGCAGTACTGGGCCTCCTACGCCTACACAGACGCCAAGATGTCCAATTCCATCCTGGATCCGGACTTCGCCCTTCCGGTGCCGGCCGGCGCGCCGCTCATGGGCATCCCCAAGCATAGCGGCAATGTGACGGTGTTCCGCGAATTCCACCTCGCCAACGACCGCAGCTTCACCCTGGGCGGCAGCGTCTACTATGTCTCGAAGCGCCTGGGCGAGACGGGCACCAACTTCTTCCTGCCCGGCTACACCCTGGTGAAGGCCTTCGCCGCCTTCGACCCGACCGAGCACGTGAAGCTCTCGCTCGAGGTCAACAACCTGTTCGACAAGGTCTACTACCCGGCCTCCTACTCGCGGCTCTGGATCCTGCCGGGGACGCCCCGGGAGATCACCGCCAAGGTGACCTACCGCTTTTAGTCCGGGCGCGACTTGAGACGGATCGCCGGCGGCCCATCCGCCGGCGATCCCGGCGCCGTTTCGGCGGGGAAGGCCGATGCTCCGCAAGAGAACCCTCCTGACCGTCCACCGCTGGTGCGGCCTCGCGACCTGCCTCTGGATCTTCGTGCAGGCGCTCACCGGCTCGGCGCTGCTCTTCCACCAGGAGCTGGCAAGGGCTCTCGACCCCTCGGGCATGGTCCGGCGCACCACGTCTGGCGAGGCGCCGCTCAGCGCCGTCTTCCAGGCGCTCAGGACCCGGTTTCCCACCTACCAGACCCAGCGCCTCGTCTGGCCCCAGACGCGCGAGGACGTCTACCTGGCGCACATGGCGAACGCGAAGGGCCAGGCGCTCTACGCCTCCGTCGATCCCGGCGACGCCCGCATCCTGAAGAGCGGCGGCCTGTGGTCCTTCCCCATGGAGGCGCTGCTCGCCATCCACCTTCGCCTGCTCACGGGAAAGGTCGGGCTGGCGGTGGTCTTCCTGGGCGCCGTCTCCATCCTGGCGCAGGCGGCGAGCGGCTGGGCCTACTGGTGGCCGAAGAAGGGCAAGGTCTGGACCGCGGCCAAGATCAACTGGAAGCTTCCCCCGCGCATCCTCCTGCGCCACCTGCACCGCACCGGTGGTCTCGTGGTCTCGCTGGTGGCCGCCACCAGCGCGGTCACCGGCGGACTCATCGCGGCCGAGTACCTGTGGGAGCCGGGCCCGCTCACCTCCACCTCGCCCTCCCACGGCGCAGTGACCGCCGTCGCCGGCGTGGACCAGGCCTTCGCGGCCGCCCGCGCGGCGCACCCCGCCCAGGGCCTGCGCGATCTGCGCATCCCCAAGCCCGGGATGTTGAACGCCTGCTTCTGGGCCCCGCAGCGCAGCGCCCTGGCTGTCGACACGGTGAAGACCAGCCTGCCGCAGGGCCGCGTGACGAGCGTCAGCCCGGCCGCCGACGACCACAGTCTCTGGGTGACCTTCCTGCCGATCCACACCGGCGAGGCGTTCGGGCTGGCCGGCCGGCTCGTCCTGTTGATGGGCGGTCTGGGACTGGCCGCCCTTGCCGCGACCGGCCCGATCATGTGGCTCCAGAAGCGATCCAGGCCTTAAGGGGCTGGCCTCAGTAGCCCCGCTGGCGATCCACCACGTCGCGCAGCGGCTCGCCCCTCTGGTGCCGGCGGAGGTTCTCCAGCAACCGCGGCGCCGCCGTCTCCGGCTGGGTCATGCTGGCGATGTGCGGCGTCAGCGTCACCCGCGGATGCCGCCACAGGGGACTGTCGGCCGGCAGCGGCTCGGGGTCCGTGACATCCAGGATGGCGCGGCCAAGCTGGCCCGCGTCGAGGGCCTCGATCAGGGCCGCCTGGTCGAGGTGGCCGCCGCGCCCGACATTGATCACCGAGGCGCCCCGGGGCAGGGCGTGGAAGAGACCGCGGCCGAGGATGCCCCGGGTCTGCGACGTCAGCGGCAGCAGGCAGATGAGGATGTCGCAACCGGCGAGGAAGCGGTGGAGGGTCTCGTCGCCGGCGAAGGTCTCGACGCCCTCGATCCGGCGTGCGGAGCGGTTCCAGCCACGCAGCCTGAAGCCGAAGGCGCCCAGCCGCTCGAGCACCGCCTGGCCGAGCACGCCAAGGCCCATGACGCCAACGGTGCGCGCCGAGGCGGGAAGCACCTCGATGGTGCGCCAGGCGCCGCTGGCCTGGAAGGCGAGGTAGTCCAGGAGATCGCGGTGCAGGGCGAGCACCGACAGGGTCGCATATTCCACCATGCCGTTGATGATCCCGGGCTCGACCATCCGCACGACCTGCACGCCCGAGGGGACCGCGGAGAAGTCGACGTGGTCGACGCCCGCGCCGGAGGAGAACAGCACCTTGAGGTTGGGGAGGGAGGCGAGCAGGCCCGAGGGCGCCTGCCAGGCGACGACGTATTCGATATCGGCCAGGTCCCCGGTTTCGGGCCAGACGCGGAAGGCGATGTCGGGCGCCGCCTCGGCGAAGAACCGGGCCCAGGCGGCGGCGCGCGGCGCGTCGGAGATGTAGAGCAGGCTCATCCGGGTCCGCCTACCAGCCGCCCACCCAGCCGTCGAAGAGCCCGTCGGGCAGGGTCTCGCGGCTGGCGCCGCGCAGGAAGTCGAAGTCGCAGCCGCGGTCCGCCTGCTCCACGTGGAGCGCATAGAGGCTGCGGTAGCCCCTGCGGAAACGCGCATCGGCAGGGGCGCAGGCGGCGCGGCGCGCGTCGAGCTCCGCCGGGTCGACCAGCAGATCCAGCCGCCGGGCCGCCACGTCGAGCTCGATGAGGTCGCCGTTGCGCACCAGGGCGAGCGGGCCGCCGACCGCGGCCTCGGGCGCGACGTGGAGGACGGCGGTTCCATAGGCCGTGCCGCTCATCCGCGCATCGGAGATGCGGACCATGTCGCGAACGCCCCGTTCCATGAGCCGGCGCGGAATGGGCAGCATGCCCCACTCCGGCATGGCGCCCCCGACGGGGCCGACATTGCGCAGCACGAGGACGCTGTCCTCGGTGACGTCGAGCTCGGGATCATCGATGCTGTCGGCCAGCGACTGGACGTCCTCGAACACCACCGCCGGGCCGCGGTGGCGGAACAGGGCGGGGCTGCCGGCGCACGTCTTGATCACCGCGCCGTCAGGCGCCAGCGAGCCCTTGACCACAACCAGGCTCTCGCCGGGTTTCACGGGCCTGTCGAGCGGACGGATCACGTCGCCATCGCCGATCTCCGCGGCCTCGGCGATCTCGCCGATGGTGCGCCCCTCCACCGTCCGGGCCTCGAGATGCAGCAGCGGCCGCAGCGCCTTGAGCAGCGCCGGGACGCCCCCCGCCGCCATCAGCTTCTCGGTCAGGTGCTCCCCCGACGGTTGCACGTTGGCGATCAGGGGCGTGCGCCGGGCGATGGCGTCGAAGCGGTCGAGATCCAGCGCCACGCCGACCCGTCCGGCGAGCGCCAGCAGGTGGATGATGACATTGGTGGAGCCGCCGACGGCGCAGAGCAGGGTGATGGCGTTGTCGAAGGCCCGCGCGTCGAGGATGTCCGCGGGCGTCGGCCCGCCCTGCGCGGCCAGGGCGGCGGCGCGTCGCCCGACGTCGCGGGCGATGATCCGGCGCCGGCCATCCGTCGCCGGGACGAGGCTGCTGCCGGGCAGGGCCACGCCCAGCGCCTCGCACACCGACGACATCGACGATGCGGTGCCCATCTCGCTGCAGTGGCCTGCGGTACCCATCTGGCCGAGCTCAAAGGCCTCGAACTCGGCCCTGGAGACATTGCCGGACCGCATCTGGTCGACGAAGCGCCAGACGCCGGTGGCGGTGGCCAGCGGGCCGCCGGTCATGGAGCGCGGGGTGGCCGGGCCGCTGCCCAGGAAGATCATCGGGACGCCGGCGCTCGCCGCGCCCATCAGCAGCCCGGGTTGGGTCTTGTCGCAGCCGCCCAGCAGGACCACCGCATCGAAGGGATAGGCGCGGATCACCTCCTCGGCGTCCATCGACAGCAGGTTGCGGAAGGGAAAGGCGGTCGGCTTGATGATGTTCTCGCTGAGCGAGATGAGCGGCGCCTCGAACGGGATGCCGCCGGCCTCGATCACCCCCGTGCGCACCTCCTGGGCGAGCTCACGGAGGTTGAGGTTGCAGGGATTGATGTCGGACCAGGTGTTGAGGATCCCGACCACGGGCCGGTTCATCAGGTCCTCTCTACTCCATCCCGCCGCGGCCAGGGTGGAGCGATGGATGAATCCCGGCAGATCGTCCTTCCGGAACCAGCGCGCGCTGCGCGAGCCGCCGGACGTCGCGTCTCGGTCACCGGGCACCTGGATCCTCCGCAGGGTTGGCGAGCGTCGTTATAGTCCGCGACCCGCGATCCAATCTGCCGTTTGTGGGCGGGCTTTCGGCAAGCGCCCGGGTCCGGCGAAGCTGAATTCGGAGCGATCTATCGGACCGGCCATGCGGTACTGATCTCCGTCGAGGGCCGCGGCGCGCGCCTTCGCCTGCGACTGGAGAAGAGAGGCCGCGCATGAGCCAGTTCAGACCGAAGTACATCACCTTCGATTGCTACGGGACGCTGACGAATTTCCGTCCGGGCCCGATGGCCGGGGAATTCTTCGCCGACCGGGTCCCGGCGGAGAAGATGCCGGCCTTCCTGAAGGACTTCTCCGCCTACCGCCTGGACGAGGTGCTGGGCGCCTGGAAGCCCTATTCGGAGGTCCTCCACAACGCGGTGGAGCGGACCTGCAGGCTCTGGAACGTGGAATTCCGGCCGGACGAAGCCCGGCGCATCTACGAGGCCGTGCCGACCTGGGGTCCGCACCCGGACGTCCCGGAGGGCCTGTCGCGGGTCGCCAAGGAAATCCCGCTGGTGATCCTCTCCAACGCCATGAACGAGCAGATCCACAAGAACGTCGCCCTGCTCGGCGCGCCCTTCGCCCACGTCTTCACCGCCCAGGACGCCCAGGCCTACAAGCCGCGCCTCCAGGCCTTCGAGCATGTCTTCGACCAGCTGGGCTGCCGGCCGGAGGAGTGCATGCACGTCTCCTCAAGCTTCCGGTACGACCACATGTCGGCCTTCGACCTGCACTATGGGGCGCGGGTTTTCGTCGCGCGGGGGCACGAGCCTTCCAACCCCTATTATTGCACCCATGAGATCAAGGACATCGGCGGTCTGGCCGGCGTGGTCGGCCTGACGCCCACGCCCGCATGAGGTCCGACCGCATCCGGCCCGAGCTGCGCGAGCGCCTCCGCTGATGGGCGGGGAGGGCGCCTTGACGCGCCGGCAGGCGCTCGTGGCGGCGGGCCTGCTCACGGCCTCGGGCCTCGGCCTGGCCGGGTGCGACGGGCCGTCCGGGGCCCGGGGCGCGCGGAGCACCCAGCTATCCGCGCCGCGCGGGCCGGTGGGCCCACCGCGGCGCGGGGGCCATATCCGGGTCGCCACCC
>JAGWSE010000126.1 GCA_028869395.1 Alphaproteobacteria bacterium
CTGCCCCGCGCCTCGCTGGCCGACCTGACCGGCGGCGCGCCCTCGGAGAACGCCAGGGCCCTCCGAGACCTGCTGGCCGGCGCCAAGGGGCCCTACCGCGATATCGTCCTGCTGAACGCCGCGGCGGCCTTCCTGGTGGCTGACCGGGTGGAAACCCTCCGCGATGGAGTCGATCTCGCCGGCCAGGTCATCGACGACGGACGAGCCCGCGCCGCCCTCGAGCGGCTTGTCTCCATCACACGTGCGGCAGAGCCGGCATGAGCGACATTCTCTCCACGATCGCGGCCTACAAGCGCGAGGAGGTCTCCGCCCGCAAGGCGCAGCGCCCGCAGGCCACGCTCGAGGCCGAGGCTCAGGGCGCCTCCCCGCCTCGGGGCTTCCGCGCGGCGCTGGAGCGCGCCCATGCGCCGGGGCGACTGGCCCTCATCGCCGAGGTGAAGAAGGCCTCGCCCTCAAGGGGCCTGATCCGCGCCGACTTCGATCCCCCCGCCCTCGCACGGGCCTACGAAGCCGGCGGCGCGGCCTGCCTATCCGTGCTCACCGACGCGCCGAGCTTCCAGGGTTCGGAGGCCTTCCTCACGGCCGCGCGCGCGGCCGTCGCCCTGCCCTGCCTGCGCAAGGACTTCCTCCTTGACCCCTGGCAGGTCGCCGAAAGCCGCGCCCTCGGAGCCGACGCCATCCTCGTCATCCTCGCCATGGTGGACGACGTCCTCGCGGGCGAACTGATGTCATCCGCCCGCGGTCTCGGGATGGATGCCCTGGTCGAGGTGCATGACGAAGCGGAACTGGATCGCGCCGCCGCGCTCGGGGCCGATCTGCTGGGCGTCAACAACCGCGACCTTCGGACATTCGTCACCGATCTCGCCGTCACCGAGCGCCTCGCCGCCCGCGCCCCGAACGACGCCCTCCTCGTCACCGAAAGCGGCATCTTCACCGCGGCAGACGTGGCCCGCCTGGAGGAGGCCGGGGCCAAGGCCATGCTGGTCGGCGAAAGTCTGATGCGCCAGGCCGATGTCGCCGCGGCGACTCGCGCGCTGCTCGCCGCCTGAGCGAATCTTTCGCGCCATGGCGGCAGTCCCGTCGCCTCGATTTTCGTCGCGTTTTCAACGCGGAACACAATAACTTGACATTAACCGGGAACGCCTAGAGAACATTCATCGAGGTTAGCGCTTTGTTCTCGCAAGGCGCGACCAGGTTCCGAGGCTCGACCGCCAATGCTCACGCGCAAGCAGCACGAATTGCTCATGTTCATCCATGAGCGGATCAAGGAGACGGGCGTTTCCCCGTCGTTCGACGAGATGAAGGAGGCTCTCGGCCTCGCCTCGAAGTCCGGCATCCATCGGCTGATCACGGCGCTCGAGGAACGCGGCTTCCTCCGCCGCCTGCCCCACCGGGCCCGCGCGCTGGAAGTGACAAAGCTGCCGACCAAGGCCACCGCGGCGGCGCCGCCCAAGGGCCGCGCGCCTTTCAAGCCCCAGCTCGTCGAGCCGCGCGCCGATGCGCCCGGTCCCGCCAACGATACGCGCGAGCTTCCGATCCTCGGCCGCATCGCCGCAGGCACCCCGATCGAGGCCATCCAGCAGGAGCGAGACCGCCTCCCCGTGCCGGAAGCGCTGCTCGGTGCGGGCGAGCACTTCGTCCTCGAGATCCAGGGCGACTCGATGATCAACGCCGGCATCCTCGACGGCGATTTCGTCGTGATCCGCCGCACGGATTCGGCGAGTTCGGGCGACATCGTCGTGGCCCTCGTGAATGGAGAGGAAGCCACGCTCAAGCGCCTCAGGACAAAGGGCGCATCGATCGCCCTCGAGGCGGCCAACCCCGCCTACGAGACGCGCATCTTCGGCCCCGACCAGGTCGCGGTGCAGGGCAAGCTCGTAGGGCTCATCCGCCGCTATCACTGAGCGGGTTCCGGCCCCTCGTAGACGAAGTCGATCAGGTAGACGTTTTCCCCCGATCCGTGGCGGGCGACGGCCATCAGGTCCTGCAGATCCCGGAAGCCTGACGCGCGGGCGATCTCCTCAGTGATGTCTTCGAGGTCCACGTGCTGGATCCGAGTGACCTCGACCTGGCCGGGCCCCAGGGCATACCGGCCGCCGGTCTTCACCCGCAAATTCCGCCAGATCCGGACCGTGCAGGTGATCTCGCCGCGCATGATCGGTCCGCGCAGCGGCTTCGTGAAGGAGAGTGTCATCGCAGAGCCACCCTCGACCTCGGCGCCGGGACCGCGCTGCCCTTTGGCCGCCCGCTCCTGAGCCGGCCCGAGGGGACGCTAGGAAGGCGGCGAAGGCGCGTGCTAAGAGGCCCGGCCCAGGCGGCGACGCGCGCCGCGGCCTCCCCGGACCCCTCGACCTCCATGCCCGACCGTCCCGTCGTCACCCGGATCGCCCCCTCGCCCACCGGCATGATGCACATAGGCACGGCGAGAACCGCGCTTTTCAACTGGCTTTACGCGCGTCACACCGGCGGCAAGTTCCTGCTGCGCATCGAGGACACCGATCGAGAGCGCTCAACCGCCGAGGCCGTGCAGGTGATTTTCGACGGCCTGGAATGGCTCGGCCTTCAGCCGGACGCGGAGCCGGTCTTCCAGTTCTCCCGCGCTGACCGGCACCGCCAGGTCGTCGACGAACTTCTCGCCCGCGGCGCGGCCTACCGTGACTACATGACCCCGGAAGAGCTCGAAGCGGAACGCGAGGCGGCCCGCGCCGAAGGTCGAGTGGTGCGCTCGCCCTGGCGGGACCGCTCGCCCAACGATACGCCGGATCGCCCATTCGTGGTGCGGCTGAAGACGCCTCGGGACGGCGAAACCCTGGTCGACGACAAGGTGAAGGGCCTGGTGCGCTTCCAGAACCAGAACCTCGACGACCTGATCCTCCTGCGCACCGACGGCACGCCCACCTACAATCTCGCCGTCGTGGTGGACGATCACGACATGGACGTGACCCACGTCATCCGGGGCGACGACCACCTCAACAACGCCGCCCGCCAGACTCTCATCTATCAGGGACTCGGTTGGGAGGTCCCCGCCTGGGCGCACCTGCCCCTGATCCATGGCCCCGACGGCGCAAAGCTCTCCAAACGGCACGGCGCCCAGGCGGTGAGCGAGTTCGCCGACATGGGCTATCTGCCGGAGGCCATGCGCAACTATCTCGCCAAGCTCGGTTGGGGGCACGGGGACGACGAGATTTTCTCCGATGACCAGGCCGTCCACTGGTTCGACGTCGCCGATGTGGTGAGCGCCCCCGCCCGGCTTGACTGGGACAAGCTCAATCACCTCAACAACCACTACATCCGCGAGGCCGATGCGAGCCGACTGGCGGACCTCCTGACTCCGATCCTGGAAAGCCGGGAGTGGACGCTTGGGAGCCGCGATCGCACGGTCCTGGAGCGAACCATCCCGCTCGTGCGCGAAGGCGCAAGGACCCTGCTTGAGCTCGCGGACGCCGTGGTGTTCGTCCTGAAGCGGCGCCCGCTCCATCTGCCCGAAAAGGGCCGCGCCATGCTGACCGACGAGGTCCAAGCCCGCCTGGGCCGGCTGCGCGACGACCTCGCCCCGGCCGGCGACTGGAGCCCGCACGCCCTCGAGGAACGCATCCGTGCGTTCGCCGAACGCGAAGGCGTCGGGATCGGCAAATTCGGACCTGCCCTGCGAATGGTCCTAGGGGGCGGGGCGCCTGCGCCGGACCTCGCGAGCACCCTCGTCTCACTCGGAAGGGACGAAAGCCTCGGCCGCCTCGACGACGCCCTTTCGCAACTGCGGTAAAGCGTATAAGGCGCACCCGACAGTCGTTTGAATTTAGCTTCGAGAAAGGGGTCCCGCATGGGCGACACGGCGAAGATCGGCATCGGTAGTCAGACGGTCGAACTTCCTGTGCTGAAGGGGACCCTCGGGCCGGACGTCGTAGACATACGAAAGTTCTACGGCGAGACCGACACCTTCACCTACGATCCGGGCTACACCTCCACCGCGTCCTGCGAGAGCAAGATCACCTTCATCGACGGTGACAAAGGCGTTCTGCTGCACCGCGGCTACCCGATCGACCAGCTGGCCGAGAAATCGAGCTTCCTGGAGGTGTGCTACCTGCTGCTCCACGGCGAGCTGCCCACCGCCGGCCAGTTCACGGACTTCGAGCGCAACATCACCTACCACACGATGCTGCACGACCAGTTCGACCGGTTCTTCCAGGGCTTCCGCCGGGATGCCCACCCGATGGCGATCATGGTCGGCGCCGTCGGCGCGCTGTCGGCCTTCTATCACGACAGCACCGACATCAATGATCCGGAGCAGCGGACGATCTCCGCCCACCGGCTGATCGCCAAGATGCCGACCATCGCGGCGCGGGCGTTCAAGTACTCGCGCGGCCAGCCGTTCGTGCATCCACGCAACGAGCTGTCCTACGCCGAGAACTTCCTGCGCATGTGCTTCTCGGTCCCGGCCGAGGACTGGAAGGCCAACCCGGTGCTGACCCGCGCCATGGACCGCATCTTCATCCTGCACGCCGACCACGAGCAGAACGCCTCGACCTCGACCGTGCGCACCGCCGGCTCCTCGGGCGCCAACCCGTTCGCCTGCATCGCGGCTGGCATCGCCTGCCTGTGGGGCCCGGCGCATGGCGGCGCCAATGAGGAAGCGCTCAACATGCTGATGGAAATCGGCACGGTCGACCGCATCCCCGAGTACGTCCAGGGCGTGAAGGACCGGCGCTATCGCCTGATGGGCTTCGGTCACCGCGTTTACAAGAACTACGACCCGCGCGCGAAGGTCATGCAGAAGACCTGCCACGAGGTGCTGGCCGAAGTCGGAGACGCGGACGATCCGCTGCTGAAGGTCGCCATGGAGCTCGAGAGGATCGCGCTCAGCGACGAGTACTTCATCGAGCGCAAGCTCTATCCGAACGTCGACTTCTACTCCGGGATCACGCTGCGGGCGCTCGGCTTCCCGCCGGAGATGTTCACGGTCCTGTTCGCCGTCGCGCGCACGGTCGGCTGGATCGCGCAGTGGAAAGAGATGATCGAGGACCCGGCGCAGAAGATCAGCCGGCCGCGGCAGCTCTACACCGGCTCGCAGATGCGCGACTATGTTGCGGTGAACAAGCGGGGCTAGGCGCCCCGCCTCGCCTCCAGGATATTCAGTATGGCGTCCGCGGCGGTCTCCGATGGGTCGGGGCCGCCGCGTCCCATTTGGGCCAGGGCCGCGTCCTGCGCGGCGACCTGGCGATGGCGGAGCTCTGCGTCGTCGAGCCGGCGGGCGACCTCCCGTGCGAGCGCAGATCCATTGCACTCGTTCTGTATGAGCTCGGGGGCGATCGCCTCGCCTGCGGCGATGTTGAACAGGGTGATGAACCTCGTACGGATCAGGCGTTTCAGGATCGCGTAGGTTACCGGGCCGATCCGATAGCCGACGACCATCGGCGTCCCGGCCATCGCGAGCTCTGTCGTCACCGTGCCCGAGCAAGCGAGCGCGATGGTCGCCGCCTTCATGGCGTCGAGCTTCGCAGCCTCGCCCTCGACGACGTGCGCGCGATGCGGCCAGCCCGCCACGCGCACCTTGACCGCTTCGGCGACCGTCGGCGCCACGGGGATCACGATCTGCAGCCCGGGACGGTCGGACTTGAGGATATTCACGGCGTCCTCGAACGGCGGCATGATCCGTTCGATCTCGGCCGGACGGCTGCCGGGCAGGACAAGCAGGATCGGATCGTCCGCGCCCACTCCGAGCTGTCGGCGCAGGCGCATCGGGTCCGTTTTCGAGAAGTCCACGGTCAGGGTGGAATTGCCGACAAAGGTGACCGGCAGACCTACCGCCTCGAAGTAAGGCGCGTCGAAGGCGTGGATCGAAAGCAGGTGATCCACCGTCGCCGCGAGGGTCTTCGCGCGCCCCGGACGCGTGGCCCAGACCTGCGGACCGACGTACTTGATCAGTGGAAGTGCGGGGTCGAGCTTCCGCAGCCGCTGCGCCACGCGCAGGGTGAACCCCCAGGAGTCGATCAACACCGCCACGTCGGGCTTCTCGCGGGCGGCCAGGGCGGCGGTCTCGTCCGCACGCCGCACCACGCGCCGATAGGCGAGCAGGCCCTCGAGCAGTCCCAATATCGAGAGTTCCGCTATGTCGAAGGGGCTCTGGACGCCTTCCTCCGCCATTTTCGCGCCGCCCACACCGACGAAGCGAACGCGCGGCCCAAGACGTCGCCTGAGGGCCTGCGCAAGCGCTGCGCCACGATCGTCGCCCGAGGCTTCGGCGGCGACCAACATGACGGTGAGCGGCCTTTCCTTCACGTGGTGGGCGGCTCCACGCCAACGATGAACAGGCCGAGTGCGTTGGCGGCCGCAATGGTTGCGGTCCGGTCGACGACCAGCAGGCGGCCAGCCTCTCCCGCAATTCCGGCGAGACCGGCCCGCGCCGCGGCGGCGACGGTGTCGGGTCCGATCACCGGCATGTCGACCCTGAGTTCCTGGATCGGTTTGGGAGCCTTCGCGAGCACGCCGGCATGATCGCCTGAACCGCCCCGGATTTCGGTCGGCAGTTCGGCGATGCGTCGCAGGAGCGCGGCGGTTCCCTCCTGCGCCTCGACCCCCAGCACCAGGCCGCGGCAGACAACGGCCGCCTGTCCGATGTCCAGCCGGCCGATGGCGCGGGCGACCTCCAGCGCGCGCTCGACGTCAGCCCTATCCTCCTCGCGCGGGCGGTGCGCGCCCAGAGGGCCGGCCGGCAACGCAAGCTCGCCCGTGATCTCATGGGCGCCTTCGACGGCGAAGCCTTCCTTCTCGAATTCGCCGACGAGGTATCGCAGGAGCGCGTCATCCCCCTGGCGCGCGGCCTTCACAGCGCCGGGCAGCGCCGCAAGCCCGCGGGCGTCGGGAATGAGGGCGGCGAAATCCGGTCGGCTCACCTGCCCCGCAAAGCACACAGCCTCGCAGCCGGACTTCCTCAGGAGCCTGATGCATTTGCCGAGCTCGGCCAGCCCCGCCTCGGCGCCTTCGAAACGGGCCAGTTCCGCCTTGGCGAAACCTTTCAAGCGGATGACGAACAGCGGACGTCCGATCCGCGCGCAGCGCTCGGCGACCTCTTCCGGCAGACCGCCCCCGCCGGCGATCAGGCCGAGCTTCTTCATCACACCTCGCGTTCGGGCAGGCAGAGGGGCCGATTGGCGTCAGCGCGGATGAAGTCGAGGATCTCCATCACTTCGGACGAGTCGCCGAACGTCTCAGCCGTGTCCTCGAGGCGTTCCTGGAAGGTGCCTTCGTCCGCGAACAGGAGGCGGTAAGCGGCCCGCAGTGTATTGATCGTATCCCGGGAAAAGCCGCGACGCTTCAGGCCCACGAGGTTCAGCCCCTCGAGATGGGCGTGATTGCCCCAGACCGAGCCGTACGGGATCACATCCTTGACCACGGCCGCCAACCCGCCGATGAAGGC
Source organism: Alphaproteobacteria bacterium (assembly GCA_028869395.1). GTDB lineage: Bacteria > Pseudomonadota > Alphaproteobacteria > Caulobacterales > Caulobacteraceae > Phenylobacterium. Next base: position 7,415 of record JAGWSE010000126.1, read on the forward strand.
GTAGCGACCCACGCGGCAGTACTGATGGACTGCCGCGAGACCGCCCACCATTACGAAATCCCCGACATGGCAGTGACCGCCCAAGGTCGCCTGCTTCGTCATGACGACATTGTCGCCGACGATGCAATCGTGTCCGACATGGCTCTCGATCATATAGAGACCGTTTGAGCCGACACTGGTGACGCCCCCACCCTGAACAGTGCCGAGGTTCATGGTGGCGTGCTCGCGGATAATATTGCCGTCCCCGATCACCAGGCGTGTGTCTTCGCCGCGGTAGGCGAGATGCTGGGGCGGGCCCCCGAGCGCGGCGAAGGGCCAGATCTGGTTCTGCGCGCCGATCTCCGTCGAACCGTCGACCACGACGTGGGACTTCAGCTTTGTTCCGGGGCCGATGCGCACCTTCCCGCCGACCACGCAGAACGGCCCGATCTCGACTCCGTCGGCGAGCTCCGCGCCCTTGGCGACGATGGCGGTCGGGTGGACTTGAACGCTCAACTCAGCCTGTCTCCACAACC
>JAGWSE010000127.1 GCA_028869395.1 Alphaproteobacteria bacterium
CCCTCGCGCCCGATTGTGGCGCTTTCGATGGCGGCGCCGTTCTCCATCAGGGTCATCAGCGAGATGACGCCGTCGTGTGGGAAGATGACGGAATCCATGCGATCGCCGGGGTCGTAGAGGAGGCGGCCGCGCTCCAGTTCCACCTGCACGAGGTGTGGCGCGATCAGCCCGTAATCCTCCGGGGGCAACGCGGCGAGCAGCAGGTTTGGCAACGCGGTATTTGGCCTCTGCATTCGGGGGGAAGAAACGTCGCCGTGCGGCTTCGGTTTCCAAGTTATCGATGCAGATCGTCAAAGACTGTCGAGAACTCGACACTCAAGCTTCTCGACGCACGAAATTGCAGAAAAGAACGAGCAGGAAGTGACCAAAACTGGACTTTCGCCCGGTCCTGAGAATGTCGGCGAGCCGACGCAACTATATCTGAGCGCCGGAAGGGCCGCGAATCAGCTCAGTCCCGAATTGTGGATCGCAGAACAGCGTCCGATCTGACTATTCGCGGCAAATCGGATGGTGTCTGGCGCGAAGAGCGCCGTTATGCGGCCTCCTGCGGTGGGCGGAAACACGCGGCCCCGCAGCCGGTTCCCCGTCAGACTCCGCGGTGCACGCGCCAGCGGCGCTCGGCCCAGAACAGGGTGGCCAGCAGGCATCCGGCGATGATCCCGCTCGTCAGATCCTTCACCACGGTGATCCCGAACGTGGCGGCGAGCACGCTGGCCGATCGGGGATCGCGCATCAGGCGGGCGAACTCGGCCTTCTCGGCCATGTTCCAGCAGACCAGCACCAGCACGCCCGCTAGCGCCGAGACCGGGATGTAGCTCGCCAGGGGCGCGGCCACGACCATGAAGGCCAGCAGGAAGACGGCGTGCAGCATGCCGGAGATCGGGCTGCGGCCGCCGGCGCGCACGTTGGTCGCGGTCCGCGCCACCGTGCCGGTCACCGCGATGCCGCCGAACAGCGACGAGGCCATGTTGGCCACGCCCTGGCCGATCAGCTCCATGTTGGGCCGGTGCTGGCGGCCGGTCATGCCGTCGGCCACCACCGCCGAGAGCAGCGACTCGATGCCGCCCAGCAGGGTGAAGGAGAGCGCCGCCGGCAGCACCGCGGCCACTTCGCGCCAGGTGAAGACCGGCAGCTCCGGGGCGGGCAGGCCGCGCGGGATTCCGCCGAACTGGGTGCCGATCGTGGCGACCGGCAGGTGCAGGGCGAGGCCCGCCAGGGAGGCCGCCGCCACGCCGATCAGCATGGCCGGCCACAGCGGCTTCCAGCGTCGCACGGCCGCCGCGATCGCGATCACCAGCGCGCCCAGTCCGAAGGCGGCGAGGTTGGCGCTGGGCGCGGCGTGCGCCAGCGCCGCCATCTTCGGGATGAACGGCCCGGGCTCGTGCCCGGCCAGCCTGAGGCCGAACAGATCCTTCACCTGGCTGGCGGCGATGGTCACGGCGATCCCGGCCGTGAAGCCGACCGTCACCGTGTGCGGGATGTGCCGGATCAGGCCGCCCAGCCTGAACACGCCCACCAGCGTCAGCATGAAGCCGGAGAGGAAGACGGTCAGCGCCAGGCCGGACAGCCCGAATTTCGCGACGGTCGCCGCCACCAGCACGATGAACGCGCCAGCCGGTCCGCCGATCTGGAATCGGCTGCCGCTCAGGGCCGAGACCAGGAAGCCGCCGACGATCGCCGTGTACAGCCCCCGGTCGGGGGAGACGCCCGAGGCGATCGCGATGGCCATCGACAGCGGAATGGCGACGATGGCCACCGTCAGGCCCGCCACGGCGTCCTTGCGCAGGTCGTCCAGTCCGTAGCCCTCCGCCAGCACGGTGGTGAGCTTGGGGCGGTAGATCGCGGAGGCGGCGCGCGCCGCGTCGGTCATGGCGGGTCCTGGCGGAGTGGGCGCCGGACCGGACGTGGCGGACGCGGCTTCGCCCTGCGCTAGCGTGAGGCGGCCTTGCGCCAAACTCAGTATTTCTACCTAGGTCCCTGCGGTCCGCGGCGCTATGACGCCGGCAAGCTACGGAGTCCGTGCATGAATTCCCGTCTCGTCCCGACGCTTCTACTCAGCCTGGCTATCGCCGCCCCCGCCGTCGCGGCGGCCGCGCCCGCCCCCAAGGTCTCGATCGACAGCTTCGCCCAGCTGAAGACGCCGCTGCCTTATCCGTACAACGAGAAGGCCAGCGAAAAGGCGGTCGGCGCCGCCGTCGCCCAGGCCCGGGCGCAGGCCCTGAAGGAACACAAGCTGCTGCTTATCGACCTGGGCGGCAACTGGTGCGGCGACTGCCGCGTGCTGGCCGGGACCATCGAGCTTCCCGAGCTGAAGAGGTTCGTGGACGACCACTATGTCCTCGTGACCGTGGACGTTGGCCGCTTCGACAAGAACCTGCAGGTGCCCGCCGCCTATGGCATCCACAAGCGGCTCGAGGGTGTGCCCTCGCTGCTGGTGGTGGATCCCCGCAGCAACAAGCTGCTCGACGAAGGCCACGTCTCCGCCCTCGCCGACGCCCGCCACATGACGCCCCAGGCGCTGGCCGACTGGCTGGCCCAGTGGACCTCGTAGCCGCAACCCGCGCCGATCTGCGGTCAGGTCTGCCCACCGCTTGACCGGCCGTCCCCCGCGGGTGTGGACTCCGCCTCCGGAGCCCGCGGGAGGACGCCCATGACCCAGTTCACCGACATCCGCGCCGCCGATGGCGTGGCGCGCTACTCGTTCGAGGTGGAGGTCGCCGGCGTCCGCGTGCCGGCCGTCGTCTGGGCGCCCGAGGGGGCGAAGGGCCCCCGGCCGCTGGTGCTGATGGGCCACGGCGGCTCGCAGCACAAGAAGATCGACAGCCTGCGCATCCGCGCCGCCCAGTACGCCCAGCGCCTCGGCTACGCCACGCTGGCGATCGACGCGCCGGGCCATGGCGACCGCGTCAGCCGCGAGGAGGCGGCCCGCAACATGGCCGAGACCGGGGCGCGGGTGTCCGGCCAGGCCCCGGCCGACTGGACCCCGGAGCGCCTGGCCCGCATGGCCGAGCGCACGCGCCAGGCCGTGCCCGAGTGGAAGGCCGCGCTCGACGTCGCCCAGAGCTTCGATTTCGTGGGCGCCGAGGCGCCGGTCGGCTACTGGGGCGTCTCCATGGGCACGGCGATCGGCGTACCGTTCGTGGCCGCCGAGCCCCGCATCGCCTGCGCCGTGTTCGGCCTGGCGGGCCTGCGCCCGCAGGCGAGCGACATGGCCCGGGCAGCGGCCGCCATCACCATTCCCGTCGAATTCGTCTTCCAGTGGGACGACGCCGTGGCCAGCCGCGAGCACGGCCTCGCCCTCTTCGACGCCTTCGGCTCGACGGAGAAGACCATGCACATCAATCCGGGCGGCCACATGGGCATCCCCGCCTTCGAGGGCGCGAGCTGGGAGCGCTTCTTCCTGCGCCACCTCGGCGGCGTGGCGCAGGGCGCGCCCCGGCGGCTGGCGGAGCCCGCCTGACCATGGCCCGCAAGCCCACCGACCAGGAGCTCGACGAGGAGCTGGCGGACAGCTTCCCCGCCAGCGACCCGCCCAGCC
>JAGWSE010000128.1 GCA_028869395.1 Alphaproteobacteria bacterium
AAGCTGACCGGCAAGACCCGGCCGAAGGAGACGGTGCAGTTCGCGGCCCACTGGGACGCCTTCGGCATCGGGGCGCCCGACGCCCACGGCCAGAGGATCCGCCACGGCGCGGCCGACGACGGCACCGGCGTGGCCGGCGTGATCGAGCTCGCCCGCGCCTTCGCCAAGGGCCCCCGCCTCGCCCGCACCACCGTCTTCGAACTGTGGACCGCGGAGGAGCGCGGCCTTCTGGGCTCGGAGTGGTACGCCGTGCACCCGATCTACGACCCGGCCCTCACCGTGGCGAACTTCACCATGGACACCCTGCAGCCGGTGGGCCTGTCGAAGGACGTTGTGCTGGTGGGCGCCGGCCAGAACGATCTCGAGGACCTGCTCGGGAAGGCCGCCGCCACCCAGGACCGCACGGTCACCCCCGACGCCCATCCGGAGCGTGGGCTGTTCTACCGCGCGGACCACTTCTCGCTGGCCAAGCGCGGCGTGCCGACGCTGCTGCTGATGAGCCTCGGCGGCGGGCCCGACTTCGTGAACGGCGGCCGCGCGGCGGGAGACAAGTGGGTCACCGATTTCACCGCCCACTGCTACCACCAGCCTTGCGACGCATGGAGCCCCAGCTGGAACCTCGCCGGGGCCGCGCAGGACGTCGACCTGCTCTACATCATGGGCCGCCAGCTCGCCGCCGACGGCGCCTGGCCGCAGTGGAAGCCCAGCTCCGAGTTCCGCGCGATCCGCGACAAGACGGCCGCCGAGCGCAAGTGAGGGTCAGGCGGCCGCCGGCCTGACTTCGACATCACGCGCCGAGACAGGCTGGCCGCACACCGAGCAGGTGGTCACCGGCGCGAAGTCGCAGCCACAGCCCTTGTGCCGATGCAGCAGGGGCGGCCCTGCCTCGTCCGCGTAGTGGACGTCGCCCCAGTGGACGATCGCCATCAGCACCGGATGCAGCGCCAGGCCCTTGTCGGTCAGGCGGTATTCGTGACGCACCGGCCGGTCCTGATAGACCTCGCGCCGCAGCACGCCCTCCTCAGCGAGCTTCTTCAGCCGGTCGGCCACGATCGAGCGCGAGATGCCCAGGCGGCGCTCGAAATCCTCGAACCGGCGGACGCCCAGGAAGCAGTCGCGCAGGATCATCAGCGTCCAGCGGTCGCCGATCACCGCCACCGAGCGGGCGACGGAGCAGCGCTCGCCGGCCAGATCGCTCCACTTCATCGGCAAATCTCCTGAGGCCTTCAGCAATCCTCCCATTGACCGGGTTCGGATTCAATACGCACTATCGTCCTGTTTCCGAACGGAGGGCCCGGCATGGCCGGCGGACGTGTGGCGTGCCTGGTGGTGGGCGTGGGCGACGGCCTGGGCACGGCGCTCGCCCGCGCCTTCGCGGCCGAGGGCTACGCCGTCTGCATGACCCGGCGGGCCCGCCATCTGGACGAGCTTCAGAAGACCGCCGAGGCGATCCGCGCCGACGGCGGCGAGGCGCACGCCTTCGGCGTCGACGCCCGCTCCGAGGACGAGATGCAGGCCCTGTTCGCCCGCATCGAGCAGGACGTCGGGCCGCTGGAGGTCGTGGTCTTCAACATCGGCGCGAACGTCCGCTTCGGCATCCGGGAGACCACCGCGCGGGTCTTCACCAAGGTCTGGGAAATGGCCTGCTTCGCGGGCTTCCTGACCGGCCGCGAGGCCGCCAGGGTCATGGTCCCGCGCGGACGGGGGACGATCCTCTTCACCGGCGCGACGGCCAGCGTCCGCGGCCGCGACGGCTTCGCCGCCTTCGCCTCGGCCAAGCACGGCCTGCGCGCTGTCGCCCAGGCCATGGCCCGCGAACTCGGGCCGCAGGGGATCCACGTCGCCCACGTGGTCATCGACGGGGCCATCGACGGCGTCTTCATCCGCTCCAACCGCAACGATGTGGACGAGCTCCTCGAGCGCGACGCGGTCCTCAAGCCCGAGGCCGTCGCCCAGAGCTTCGTGGCCGTCCACCGCCAGCCCAGGTCCGCCTGGACCCACGAGCTCGACCTGCGCCCCTGGTCCGAGACCTGGTGAGGAGACGCGAGATGCCCCAGACAGACACGACTTCGCCCGTCATCGACTTCATCTTCGACTTCGGCAGCCCCAACGCCTACCTCGCCTGGAAGGTGCTGCCGGGGATCTGCCGGCGCACCGGCGCCACGCTGAACCTGATCCCCTGCCTGCTGGGCGGCATCTTCAAGGCCACCAACAACCGCTCGCCGGTCGAGGCGTTCGGCGAGGTGAAGAACAAGCTCGCCTACGAGGCCCTCGAGACCCGCCGCTTCGTCGCGAAACACGGCCTCGCCGCCTATCGCGCCAACCCGCACTTCCCGGTCAATACGCTGCTGATCATGCGCGGCCTGATCGCCGCCCGGCGCATGGGGGTGGCGGCCGCCTACCTCGCCGCCGTCGAGGCCGCCATGTGGGAGACCGGCCAGAAGATGGACGATCCCGAGGTCGTGGCCGGCGTCCTCGGGTCCGCCGGTCTCGACGCGCAGGCGATCCTCGCCGCCACCCAGGACCCCGGGGTCAAGGCCGAGCTGATCGCCAACACCGAGGCCGCCGTGGCCCGCGGCGTCTTCGGCATCCCCACCTTCTTCGTGGGATCGGAGATGTTCTTCGGCAAGGACCGCCTGGACCAGGTCGAAGAGGCGGCGCGCGAGGCCCGGACCGCCTCGGCCTGAGCCCGGCCGCACGGCGGAGCCCCCTTAGGGGGCTCGGCAAAGTCGCCGCTCAAGGGACGTTGACAGCGCCTAGGGGCCGCCCCCACCTTCCGGCCTCCTTCGTCCGGGCCCCAGAGCCCCTGGAACCGATT
>JAGWSE010000129.1 GCA_028869395.1 Alphaproteobacteria bacterium
CTCATCACCAGCTTCCAGTCCTCGAGGCTGAGCTGCTCGATGTCGCCGCCGCGGCTGATGCCGGCGTTGTTGACCAGAACGCTGATCCCGCCCATGGCCTCGTCGGCCTCCTCCAGGGCGTAGATCCACTGGTCTTCCTTCGCGACGTCCAGCGGAAAGGCGAAGGCGGTTCCTTCGCCATGCGTGTCGTTGATTTCGGCGGCGACGGCCTTGGCGCCCTCGAGGTTGATGTCGGCGATGGAGACCTTGGCGCCCTCCTCGGCCAGCTTCTTCGCGATGGCCTCACCAAGCCCCTGTGCGGCGCCGGTGATGAAAGCCTTCTTGCCTGCGACCCGTCCTGGCATGTCCGTCTCGCTCCCGTCGTCGGGTTTGTGTCACCCCCCGCGCGGGGGCGGGGCGTTCAGATCTTTGCGTCATGCGCCTTCGCCGCGTCGTCCATGAACTTCGCAAGCCGCACGTCGAGTTCGGTCACGCCGTCGGCGTCGTGGGTGGCGAGCGTCGCCTCGACACGGTTGTAGACGTTGAACCACTCCGGATGATGGTCGAGCTTCTCGGCCATCAGGGCCACGCGCGACATGAAGCCGAAGGCGGCGTTGAAGTCCTCGAACCGGTACGTGCGGCAGATGGCGTCGCGGCCGCCCGGCGCCGGCGTCCAGCCGGGAAGCTCCTTCAGCGCCGCCGGCGCGCCGATCTTTTGAGGCCGACTCACGGCGCGAACGCCAGGCCCGTGGCCTGGGAGAGCTCGGCGAGCGTCTGGTCGACGTCGACGACCTTGATCGCCTTCATGCCGAGCTGGGCCGCAGGCTTGCAGTTGATGCCCAGGTCGTCGAGGTAGACGCAGGCGGAAGGCGCCACGGCCAGCAGCTCGCAGATCATCAGGTAGATCTTCGGGTCGGGCTTGCGGACGCCCGCCTTCGAACTTTCGATGATCGCATCGAAGTAAGGCATCACGGTTCCCATCGCGCCGGCGGCGCGCTGCGGTTCGTTCTGGCCCGGGCTGTGGGTCGAAACGACATTGTTGGTGATGCAGCCCACCTTGAAGTGCTGCTTGCAAGCCTTGAGCGCCTCGACCATCCGCGGTCGCAGCTCGCCCGACAGCTTCGGCAGGACATCGGCCCCGCGGATCGCGAAGCCCAGCGCTTTCGATTCCTCCAGGAACAGTTCGTCGAAACGGGCGGCGTCGATCTCGTTTCGCTCGAACAGCGCCCAGGCGTTCTCGTGATGGTTCGTCGCGTTGACGCGGCGGATGTGGTCGCGCGGCGCGCCAAGCTCGGCCTCGAGCCGGTTGAAGGCCTCGAAGGGAGAGGATGTGAACACCCCGCCGAAGTCCCAGATCACCGCCTGAATCCCAGGATTTGGCGCCATCGTCCGCTCCGCCTGATCGATCCCGGCGGTCTAGAGAGACGAGGCCGGACGTGCAAGAAGGCGCGCCATGGGTTTCCTGGGTTTCGACCGGCTTCCGCTCACCTTGCGGATCGGCCTCTACGGCGTGGCCGTGGCGGTGCTGCTCTATCTGACGCTCGCCCCGTCCAAGGCGCTGCCGCAGGTGAACCTGTGGGACAAGGCCGAGCACGCGATCGCCTGGGCCGTGCTGGCGGGGGTCGGCTTCGCGCTCTTCCCCGGCCGCGTCTGGCCGGTGGTGGCCTTCGCCCTCGGCTTCGGGATCCTGGTGGAAATCCTGCAGGGCGCGCTGCCGTTCGGGCGCGACATGGACTGGCATGACTGGATCGCCGACGCCGTCGGCGTGGCGGTAGCGACCGCCGTCTTCCTGGCCATGCGGCGGCTTCGCCCATGAGCCCCGTTCACCGCCCCTGGGAAGACGCCGCGGACTTCAGCATCGGCCTGAGGCCGATCGCGCCGGAGGCCTGGCTGGAGGGCGGCGAGGCCGACCCCGCGCCCCGCAAGGACGCCCTCCTCGCCTCGGCCGGCGACCTGGTCTGGGCCGAGGTGGTGGCCTCTCGCGAAGGCCAGTCGGAAGTTCTCGAGCTGGTCGAGGCGGCGCTCGGTCCGGGCGAGCCTCGCCGCGACCTGCCGCCGCTGCTGGCGGCCGCGCGCCGCACGCCCGATGACCTCTGCCTGATGGAAAAGACGCAGGGCGCGTGGCGGCTCACCGCGCTCTCGCTTTCGGCGGGCACCTTCTTCACTGCTTCTGAGGTGGTGGGAAAAAGCCTGGCCGAACTGCATGGGCCGGTGAACGGTTTCTCGGAGCGGCTGCTCACGCGCGTGCAGCGGATCTTCGAGGGGCTGCGCCCGGATCTCGTGCTGGAGCGGCGCAACTGGACGGTGGTGAACTCGACCGAGCTGCACACCCCCGATCCGGCGCCGATCCGCGCCCGCATCGGCGAAATCGATCTCCGCGACGCCGGGCAGGCGCTGCAGATCCGCGTCGAGCGCCAGACGCTGCGGCGTTTGCCGCGCACCGGCGGCGCGGTGTTCACGATCCGCGTGCACCTCGCGCCGCTGGCGAGCCTCGCCGACCGCCCGGAACGGCTGGCCGCCTTCGCCCGCGCCTGGCGCAGCGCGACACCGGAATTCCGCACCTACAAGCGCTTCGACCTGTACGACGGGCTGGTCGACGCCTTCCTTGCCTCGGCCAGCTGTGGTTAGGGCCGCGCGGCCGTGGTGGAGGCGAGCTCCGAGGCTGCCGGGACTGGAACGCCCCGCCCGGGCGCCTGGGCGAGCCGACGGGCGGCGAGCGCAGCCTGGGTGGCCTCGTGGCTCTGCCGCGTAATGCGGTAACGGGCGTAGGCGAACGCCGCGACCAGGCCCGGGTGGTGGACGCCCACCCGGAACTGGTCGCGGACCTCGAGGACGGCCCCGCGCCGATGGTCTTCGAGCCGATGATCGAGGGCGGGACCGGCCAGTACCTCTCCGAGGATTACGCCTTCTGTCGCCGCTTCCGCGACCTCGGCGGCGAGATCTTCGTCGACGTGGAAAGCCGCTACGCCCACGTGGGACACGCCGTCTATCGCGGCGCCCTCGTCCAGGCGCTGAAGCCCGGATGAACCCCGACAGCACCTGTCCGGACACGAAGGCCGGTCCGTCCGGACAGCTTGCGGCTTGAGCGCGAGGGCGCGCGAAACCAGGGTCGCCGCGCAGGCTGCGAAGGCTGCCCCAATCGGAGATGTGCATGACCGCCCAGGCCGCCGACAAGCCGTCCAGCTTGC
>JAGWSE010000130.1 GCA_028869395.1 Alphaproteobacteria bacterium
GACCCGCCGTGGCGGCGCCGTCAAACCCCACCGATGGGCGGGGGGAGCGAGGGCGGAGGCGCCTTCGGTTATTCCCTCGCGACCGCTGCAACGATTAGAAGGGCGCTCACCATTCGAGGAATGAGCCGCCATGACCTTCCGCGCCCCGGTCCGCGACATCGCCTTTGCGCTGCAGACGGTGGGCCATCCCGCCCTGCTGGCCCGCGCCTTCCCGGAGCTCGACGAGGACACCGTCGCCGCGGTGCTCGAGGCGGCGGCCGCCTTCGCCGACGCCGAACTCGCGCCCCTGAACCGCCGCGGCGACCTGGAGGGCGCCACGTTCGAGAACGGCGCGGTGCGCGCCGCTCCGGGCTTCGCGGCGGCCTATCAGGCCTTCGTGGCCGGCGGCTGGAACTCGCTGTCGGCCGATCCGGAGCATGGCGGCCAGGGGCTGTCGAAGGCGCTGGAGCTGTCCGTCTTCGAGATGGTGCATGCGGCCAACATGGCGTTCGGCCTCTGCCCCATGCTGACGCAGGCGGCGATCGAGGCGCTGACCCTGCACGGGACCGAGCGGCAGAAGCGTATCGTGCTGCCGAAGCTGGTCTCCGGCGAGTGGCCCGGGTGCATGGTGCTGACCGAGCCGCAGGCGGGCTCCGACCTGGCTGCGCTCACCACCCGGGCGGAGCCGGACGGCGAAGGCGGATGGCGCCTGCACGGCCAGAAGATCTTCATCACCTGGGGCGACCACGACGCGGCCGACAACATCATCCACCTGGTGCTGGCCCGCACGCCCGACGCGCCGCCCGGGGTGAAGGGAATCAGCCTGTTCCTGACCTCCAAGCACCTGCTGGACGAAGACGGCCGGCCGGGCGCGCGCAACGATTTCCGGCCCGGCTCCATCGAGCACAAGCTGGGCATCCATGCCTCGCCCACCTGCGTGATGCTGTACGAGGGCGCGAAGGCCGAGCTGGTCGGCGAACTCGGCCAGGGCCTGCCGCACATGTTCGTCATGATGAACGCGGCCCGCCTGCAGGTGGGCGTCCAGGGCGTGGCGATCGCCGAGCGGGCCTTCCAGCAGGCGCTGGCGTTTTCCCAGGAGCGGCGGCAGGGCAAGGCGGTCTGGTCGGGCGACTATCCCGCGCCGATCTACGACCATCCCGACGTGCGCCGGATGTTGATGCTGATGAAAGCCAAGATCGAGGCCGCGCGGGCGATCTGCCTGACCACCGGGGTGCTTTCCGACCTGGCGCGGCGCGCCGACAGCGAGGAGGAGCAGGCGGCCGCCAAGGCGCGGCAGGAGCTGCTCACCCCCATCGCCAAGGCCTGGTCGACGGACGTCGGCGTGGAGGTCGCCTCGCTGGGCGTGCAGGTGCATGGCGGCATGGGCTTCATCGAGGAGACGGGGGCGGCCCAGCACTACCGGGACGCGCGCATCGCGCCGATCTACGAGGGCACCAACGGCATCCAGGCCAACGACCTGGCGGGCCGCAAGGTGGGCATGGGCCAGGGCGCGGTGATGCGCGAGCTCTGCGCCGAGATGCTACTGACCGCGCAGACGCTCACCGACTGCCCCGGGCTGGAGGGCGTGGGCCGACGGCTCGCCCAGGGCGCGGCGGCGCTGGAGCATGCGACCGAGTGGATGATCGCCCACGGCGGACCGGACGCGCTGTCGGCGGCGAGCCCTTACCTGAAACTCGCGGGCGACGTGATCGGCGGCTGGATGCTGGCGCGCCAGGCGCTGGCCGCGGGCGAGAGCGACGACCCCTGGCTGCAGAGCAAGGCGGCGCTGGCGAGGCTCTATTCCGGCCAGGTGCTGGCCGCAGCCCCGGGCCTGGCGGAGGGGCTGACGGACGGGGCGGCCGACCTGGAGGCGACCGAGGCGGCGGCGCTGGCAGGGTGACCGCGCGCGACTTCAGAGGCGAAGCAATCGGCGGTTGAGAGACCGCCGTTCTCCAGCGCTTTACCATTGGCGGCTAGGGTCGCCGGCTCAGAGGGAGCCGAGATGGCCGAAGCCCATTCCCGATCGCCCACCGGCCAGGGACCGACAGGCCATGGGCTGAACGCCTATCAGCTGATCCTCGGCGGAATGGTGTTCCCGATCTGGGGACACTTTCTGTTCGACGCCCTGGCCGGCGGGTGCCTGGCGCTGCTCGGCCACCCCTGGACCGGCGCGCTCATGTTCGCCTCCTCGGCGGGGATCGACATCCTCCAGCAGGGCGCGGTCCGCCGCTGGCTGGCCGAAAGCGACGGCGTGGCGCCGGTGTCGGGCCTGCGCAAGCTGGCCGCCCTCTGCGCACTGCGCATGGCCGTCTATCTGGCGCCCACGACCTATCTCGCGGCGACCGGTGGGGCGGCGGAGGCGATCTACTTCGCGATCCAGCTCTGCTCGCTGTTCGCGCTGGCCCAGGCCTCGGGCGCGCTGTCGAGGCTGATCTACTGGGGTCTGGCGGGGCCATTGCTGGGCGCCCTGGCCGTGGCGATCGCTCTGCACCTGCCCGGTCTGCCCGCGCTGGGTTGCGCGCTGGGCCTGGGCGCCCTCGTCTTGCTGGCCGGCATCATCTCGACCAACACCCACCAGGCGATCTCGAGCTGGCACGCGGCGTTCCAGGCCAATGTGGCGATGGTCGACGAGCTCGGCGCGGCCCGCGACCAGGCCATCGCCGAGCGCGAGGCGGCCAACGCCGCCCGCGAGGAGGCCCGCCGGGCGAACCGGGCCAAGTCGAACTTCCTGGCCACCATGAGCCATGAGATCCGCACCCCGATGAACGGCGTGCTGGGGATGGCGCAGTTGCTCAAGCGCGACGAGGTCGACCCCGCGCAGTCCGAGCGGATCGAGGTGCTGATCGAGAGCGGCGAGCATCTGCTCTCGATCCTGAACGACATTCTGGACGTCTCGAAGATCGACGCCGGGCGGCTGGACATCAACGCGGAGCCGGAGGACGTGCGCCTGCTGCTCGAGCGGCTGGTCGGCTTCTGGGGCCCGCGGGCCGACGAGAAGGGCGTGGCCCTGCGGTTGAAGGTGTCCGAAAGCGTGCCGGCCGGCATGCTGGTGGACGCCCTGCGCCTGCGCCAGATCCTGTTCAACCTGGTCGGCAACGCCCTCAAGTTCACCGACCAGGGCATGGTCGAGGTGGTGGCCGAAGCCGCCGCCAACGGGGAAGGCGCGGTGCTGTTGTACCTGGCGGTGCGCGACACCGGCCTCGGCATCGCGCCGCAGGACCTGCCCAAGCTGTTCGACCGCTTCAGCCAGGCCGACGACTCGGAGATGCGGCGGTTCGGTGGAACCGGCCTGGGGCTCGCCATCGCCAAGCAGCTGACCGAGCTGATGGGCGGCCGGATCTGGGCCGAGAGCACGCCCGGCGAAGGCTCGACCTTCCGCATCAAGCTGCCGCTGGCCGTCGCCGATCTCGCGGCGCGCACCCCCGCCGCGGCGTCGGAGGAGGCCGAGGTCCCGACCGGGCTCAGGGTCCTGGCCGTCGACGACAACGCGGTGAACCTGCTGGTGCTCGAGCAGATGCTGACGACGTTCGGCGCCCATGTGGCCAAGGCCTCGAGCGGACGCGAAGCGCTGGAGGCGCTGGCCGCCGAGGCCTTCGACATCGTGCTCCTGGACATCCAGATGCCGGAGATGACCGGCATCGAGGTGCTCGAGCGGCTGCGCGGCGCCGCCGGGCCGAACCGGCACGCGCCTGTGGTGGCGCTGACCGCCGACGTCACCTCCGGCGGGCGCGAGCGCTACTTCGAACTCGGCTTCACCGAACACGCCGCAAAGCCGATCCAGATCCAGGACGTTTTGGAGACCATCGCCCGCGCCCTGACGGCGACCGAGGCGGCGGCTACGCCGCCTGCAGATCGGGCAGGTCGTGGAGAGCGGCGTCGAGTCCCCGGCCCATGAGGTCGATGAAGTTGTCGCGGTAGAACTTCCGCTTCACCGCCTCCGACGCGCCCTCGAGATTGTCGTTGAACCGCTTGAGCGGATTGCGGCCGCCTTCCACGTGCGGGAAATCGGAGGAGAAGAGGACCATGTCCTCGGACGAGTTCTCCAGGATCCAGCGGACGTCCTCGTGCGGATAGGGCGTGACGCGCAACTGGCGCATTAGGATCTCGCTGGGCCTGGCCGACAACCTCTGCAGCCGCTCCTCCTTGCCGAACGCCGCGCATCCGGAATCCAGGAACTTCATCAGGCTTGGCAACCAGGAGGCGCCCAGCTCGATCGCGCCGAACTTCAGGCGCGGGAACCTGTCGAAGACGCCATCGATGACCAGCGCCGACAGCGTCTGCCAGACCGACAGCGGGATCGCCATGAAGGTGAGCGAGGTGAAGTTCTCGTCGCCGCCGTGGAAGTCCTTCACGAACGGAAGGCCGTTCTCCAGGTAGTCGCGATGCATCTTCTCCTCCCCACCCACGTGGAAGAGGATCGGCACGCCGGCGTCCTGCGCGACCGCCCAGAGCGGATCGAGCTCGACGTGGCTGGGCGAGAAGTTCGGCGGGTGGCGGGAAGGCACGACCAGGGCCTTGCAGCCCAGCGCCAGAGCCTCGCGGGCGATCTGCGGCGCGCGCGCCCGGTCGATGAGCGGCACGTAGCCGGTGGCGAGCAGGCGGCGGTCGACGGAGCAGAACTCCGTCATCATCCGGTTGTGGGCGCGAGCAGCCTCGACCGCGAGTTCGACCTCGCCCTTCTGCTCCAGGCCGAAGTTGGACAGGCAGGCGGTGGTGAAGACGAGCTGCGAGGTGAAGCCCAGATAATCCAGGGTCTTCGGCCGATCGTCGCTGCGGAAGGCGCCCAGCGCCTCGTAGTTCTTGCGCAGGAGGACGTTGGCCTCGGCCGCGGCGCGGAATTCCGGGTCGTCGTGCTGCGCCTGGGCCTTCTGCGACCAGTGGGGGGACTCGTCGCCGCGGCCGGTCTTCTCGACGAAGGCGGCGCGGAGCTTGGGATCGATGTAGCGGTTGATCGTCCCCGGCAGCTCCATGATGTGGCTGTCGGCGTCGTGCACGGTTTGGCCCTGGACGTACGGCATGCGACATCCTCCCTGTATGGTTGGGCACATTTCACGCCCCGGCGCGGAGGCGCGTCAAGGTGAGGTCTTCGCGCTGGAGCCCGTCGCCGCGGCGCGCGCCCTGATCGGCTGGACCCTCACCGTGGACGGCGTGGGGGGCGTCATCGTCGAGACCGAGGCCTACCACCACGAGGATCCGGCCTCGCACAGCTTCTCCGGCCCCACGGCGCGCAATGCGGTGATGTTCGGCCCGCCGGGCCGCGCCTACGTCTACCGCTCCTATGGCATCCACTGGTGCCTGAACGCCGTCTGCGGACCCGATCCCGGCAGCGCCGTGCTGATCCGGGCGCTGGAGCCGACGCACGGGACGGAGATCATGCGCGAACGGCGCGGCGTCGAGGACGTGCGCCAGCTCTGCTCCGGGCCAGGCAAGCTCTGCCAGGCGCTGGCGGTCAACCGCGCGCTGGATGGCGCGCGGCTGGACGCGGCGCCGTTCGAGATGGCGCCGCCCGACCGCGAGCCCGCCCTCGTAGCGGGCCCGCGGATCGGCATCACGCGCGCGGCGGACCTCGCGTGGCGGTTCGGGCTGAAGGGGTCGCGGTTCCTGAGCCGGCCGTTCCCGCAGGCGCGCTAGAGCTGCGCCAGCAGGTAGTCCGCCGAGGAGACGCGGAATTCGCCGCCTTCCTCGACGTTGAGCTCCTTCACCACGCCGTCGTCGACGATCATGGAGTAGCGCTGCGAGCGCTGGCCCATGCCGAAGCGCGACGCGTCGAGCTCGAGGCCCACGGCGCGTGCGAACTCCCCGCCGCCGTCGGCCAGCATGACGATGTCGTCGCCGACGGCCTGGTCCTCGGCCCAGGCGCGCATCACGAAGGCGTCGTTGACCGAGACGCAGGCGATCACGTCGACGCCCTTGCCGCGGATCTCCTGGGCCTTCTGCTTGAAGCCCGGCAGGTGCTTGGCCGAGCAGGTCGGGGTGAACGCGCCCGGCAGGGCGAACAGGGCCACGGTCTTGCCCTTGAACACCTCGTCGCTGGTGATCGGGGCCGGCCCGTCGGCCGTGAAGCGCATGAAAGTCGCCTGGGGCAGCTTTTCGCCGACCTTGATCGTCATGGAGTCCCTCCGCTCGCGGATCCGTCTGGCGGCCTTGGCGCCGCCGCCCGGCTCACATAGGCGCGGCCGCCCCGGCCGCCAAGCGCAATGCGCCGGCTTGGGCGCCCCGCGCCTTGAAGCCGCCGCCCGCCGAGACGATCATCAGGACTCGATGTAGGCCGAATCGGCGAGCCGATGATCCAGGATCCTTCCTTCCTCACCGGGCGCATGTTGATC
>JAGWSE010000131.1 GCA_028869395.1 Alphaproteobacteria bacterium
GCGGCGGAGATCCGCGACCCGTCGTCGGGGCTCGGCCTGAGGATCGCGACGCCCAGCGCCCACGTGAAGGCCATGCAGGTCTATGCGCCGCCGGACCAGGCTTTCGTGGCGGTCGAGCCGCAGTTCAACCTTGTCGATCCGTACGGTCCCGAGTGGCCGGCGGGGAAAGACACGGGCATGGCGCGCCTGCAGCCAGGCGCGAGCTTAACCTATGATGTTTCGGTGGAATTGTTCGCCCTAAGGAACCCGTAGGGGCGCCGCGGGTTTTTCGCGACCAGCGAGGCCCCATGGATCGCGTCCGCAAATTCCGACTGCAACCCGAGTCCGCTGAAATCCTCGATTTCGACGAGGCTCTGCTGTCAGCCATGTCGGCCGAGCGACGCGCGGAGCTGACGGCGGAAGCCGCGATGCTGGCCCGTGTGTTTGCTCCCGAGGGCGACGGCGAAGCCCTGCGGGCCATGGCGCGGGCGCTCTCATCCGGCGCGAAGGACCGCGAGATGGACCGTCGCCACGCGCGTGGGCTGGCCGCCGCGCTCAACCGGCTGGCGACACAGCAAGACGGCTGAAGGCTACTCCGCCGCGGCGACCGTCGAGGCTTCGACCACCGTCTCACCGGCGCCGCCGCCACGGCGACGCTTGCGGCGCGGCTTGCCGAGGATGCCGCGCAGCTTGGCCGCGAGCTGAGCTGTCTCGTAGGGCTTGTCGAGCAGCGGGAACTCGTCGCTGTCGAGCACGGCCCCCTCCCCGATGAATCCGGAGGTGAGCAGGACAGGCAAGCCCTTGCGGATCTCGCGGGCGGTGCGCGCAAGCTCCACGCCGCTGCGCCCCCCCGGCATGACCACATCGGAGAACAGGAGGTCGACGCGGGCTTCGGAACGCAGGATCTCGAGCGCCTCGGCCGCGTTGGTGGCCGTCGTGGCCACATATCCCAGGCTCGTCAGCATATCGAGGGTGAGCGCGAGCACCGTCGGATCGTCCTCGACGAGAAGGATTCGCTCGTCTCCGCCTTCCACCTCGACGGGGGCCTGTTGAGGGCGGTGAGCCTCGGCCGGCGCATCGGTAGCCGGCAGACGCAGCTGGAAGACGGTGCCCTGGTCCGGAACGCTCTCGACACGAACCTCGCCGTCCGATTGGCGCACGAACCCGTAGACCTGCGACAGGCCGAGGCCGGATCCCTTGCCCACATCCTTGGTCGTGAAGAACGGTTCGAAGACGCGCTCGCGAACGTCTGGCGTCATGCCCACACCGGTGTCGGTGACCTCGATAACCACCCGCCCCGCTCCCCCGGCGCAGTCCAGACCCGTGGTGATCCTCAGCACGCCGCCGTTCGGCATGGCGTCGCGGGAATTGACCGCCAGATTGAGCAAGGCCGTCTCGAGCTGGGTCGGGTCGACGTGGGTGCACAGCGCCCCCTCGGCGAGATCGAGGTCGATCGTGATCGCTTCGCCCACCGCTTGACGGATCAGCGGGGCGAAGTCGGCGATCAGGGCGTTCACGTCGAGGCTGACCGGCGAGAGATGCTGCCGGCGCGAGAACGCGAGAAGCTGGCGCGTCAGATCGCGACCACGCTCGGTCGCCTGGCGGATCGCCTCGATGCGGCGGGTGCGACGCGCCTCGTCCTCGGCCTTGCGGGCCAGCATGTCGATGTTTCCGAGCACCACCGTGAGCAGGTTGTTGAAGTCGTGGGCCACACCGCCGGTGAGCTGGCCCACCGCCTCCATCTTGCGGGCCTGGGCGAGTTGCTCCTCCATGAGCTTGCGGTCGGTGGCGTCGAGGATGACGCCGAAGATCTCGCGCGCCTCCCCGTCCTCGGAAGGTGCGACGATGCCCTGGTCCTGCAGGATCCGGTACTGGCCGTCGGCGCACAGCCAGCGGAACTCGACGCTGTAGTGGCCGCTGTGAACGGCGGCGGAGACCCGCTCGACCACCTTGGCGGCGTCGTCCGGGTGGATTCGACTGGCGCCAAACTCAGGGTCCTCGACGAACCGCGAGGCGGGGAAGCCGGTGATCTCCTCGACCGCGTCCGAGACGAACAACGGCGCGAACGGCGGCTCGATGCGCCGAGAATGGATGACGATCGGCAGGGTCTTGAGGATCGCCTGCTGGCGCGCCTCGGTAACGCGTAGCGCCCGCTCGGTCCTCTCCTTCTCGGCCTTCACGCGGGCATGTTCGTCGAGCAGCCACTGCTGGTACGCCGACTGGCGCTTCACCTCCTCGGTCTTCAGATAGAGGTCGACGAGAACCTGCACCTTGGACTTCAGGATGAAGGGGTCGACCGGCTTGAAGACGACGTCCACCGCGCCGGCCGAGTAGGCCTGGAAGACGTGCGCTTCGTCGCGGAAGATCGCCGTCAGGAACACGATCGGCGTCCGCGAGGTGCGCTTGCGCGACCGGATGAACTGCGCCGTCTCGTAGCCATCCATGCCCGGCATGTGCAGGTCGAGCAGGATGACCGCGAACTCCTCGTTGAGCAGGCGCTTGAGCGCCTCCTCGCCCGAGCGGGCGACGATCAGCTCATGGCCCAGCGCTTCGAGCGCCTGCACGGCCGCGAAGGCGTTCCGCTCGTCGTCGTCGACGATCAGGATCCGGGCCGTGAGCGGAGTCGCGAGGTCGGGCGGAGCTTGTGGCTCCGCCCGCGACGCCTGGGGCAAGGAATGGGCCTCCACGGCTCGGGTCACGCTCAACTCGCTTGCGGCATCAGGGAAACGACCGTGTCGCTGGCCAGCTTCATGGCGTCGGCGCGCTGGATGGAGACACGGAGCACCGAGACCAGGTGGTCGATGTCCACGGGCTTCGAGACATAGTCCGACGCGCCGGCCTGGATGCACTTCTGCCGGTCGCCCTTCATCGCCTTGGCCGTGACCGCCACGATCGGCAGGTCGGCCGTTCCGGGTCGGGAGCGGATTTCGCGGATGGTTTCGTAGCCGTCCATGTCCGGCATCATGATGTCCACCAGCACCACGTCCACCTCCGGCTGGGTCTCGAGAACCTCGAGCCCCGCGCGGCCGCTTTCGGCGTACGACAGCTCGATCCCGTACTCCTCGAGAGCCGAGGCCAGCGAGAAGATATTCCGGATGTCGTCGTCGATGACCACGATCTTGCGGCCCACGAGCACCGGATCGTCGAGCTTGCTCTGGCTGAGCTTCGCCCTCGCCGGCGCGGAGAGGCGCTCCAGCGGTTCGTGCAGCAGCAGGGTTGCCTGATCGACCAACTGGTCCGGCGTACGGGCCAGCCGCACGAGACCGCCGAACACCGCCAGCCGCAGCTTGCGGTCGTCGTCGGCGTCCAGCTCGTCGGGCGCGTAGACGACAGCCGGGGTGGAGCGGCCTTCGGCCTGCTTCAGCAGTTCGATGATGTGGCCCGGTGCGACCGCCTGGGCCTCGATCATCAGGCCGTCCGGCCGTTCCGTCGCGGGCCTGGCCAGCACCGCCTCGAGGGTTTCGGAGACCTCGACCTCGGTGAAGCACTGCCGCAAAGTCTCGGCGGCTTCACCCTCGCGGCCCACCAACACGATCCGCCGGTCGACCTTGTCGACGAAGCTCTTCACGCCCTGCAGGGTGGAGACCACGACTTCCCGTTCCACCGGCTTGTGCGTGAAGCCGAAGGCGCCCATCGACAGCCCCAGGCCCTTCTGGTCGTCCGCCGAGATGACGTGCACGGGGATGTGCCGCGTCTCGGGCGTGCGCTTCAGGAGGTCGAGCAAGGCCAGGCCGTCCATGTCCGGCAGGCCGATGTCCAGCATGACGGCGTCGGGGCCGAACCGCCGGGCGAGCGACGGCGCCGCCGAGCCTTCCCCGGTCACCACGCCCTTGAAGCCGCTCTCGCGCACCAGCGAGAGGAGGATCGAGGCGAAGCGAGGATCGTCCTCGACGATCAGCACCACCGAGTCCGAGGAGGCGATGGAATCGCGGTCGTCGGCGACGGCCTCGACCGGCTCTTCCGAGAAGGCGGAAGGCATCAGCATCGGCCTTGGCAGCGTGATCCCCGAAGCGGCGGCCGCCGAGCGGGTGCTGGACGCCTGGGCCGGACTGAAGTTCAACGGCAGGAAGAGTGTGAACGTCGAACCGCTGCCCGGCGTGGACGTCACCTTCAGCTCGCCGCCAAGCAGGCGGGTGATCTCGCGGCTGATCGAGAGACCGAGGCCCGTCCCGCCGTACTTGCGGCTGGTGGTCCCGTCGGCCTGCTGGAAGGCCTCGAAGATGATCCGCTGCTTGTCTTCGGGGATGCCGATGCCGGAATCCTGGACCGAGAACGCCAGCACCTGACCGGCCGTGTTGAGGTGGTCGTTGGTGGCGTTCCACCCTCCGTGGGCCCGCTCCACCTTCAGCTTCACGAAGCCCTTCTCCGTGAACTTGAAGGCGTTCGACAGCAGGTTCTTGATGATCTGCTGCAGGCGCTTGTCGTCGGTGTACATCGACCGCGGCAAGGCCGGGTCGAGCTCGACCATGAAGTCGAGCTTCTTGTCGGCCGCCACCTGGCTGAAGGTCCGGTCGACGTGGTCGCCGAGGCTGGCGAACGACATCTCCCCGATGTCGAGGGTGACCGTGCCGGACTCGATCTTGGACAGGTCGAGGATGTCGTTGATGAGTCCGAGAAGATCGGTGCCCGCGTCGTGGATGTTGCGGGCGAACTCCACCTGCTTGTCCGAGAGGTTGCCCTGGGCGTTGTCGGCCAGGAGCTTCGAGAGAATGAGCAGCGAGTTCAGGGGCGTCCGAAGCTCGTGGCTCATGTTGGCCAGGAATTCGGACTTGTACTTGGAGGTGAGCGCCAGCTGTTCGGCCTTCTCCTCCAGCGCCCGCTTGGCC
>JAGWSE010000132.1 GCA_028869395.1 Alphaproteobacteria bacterium
TACCGCGACCAGTGGAAGGCCGCGCTCGACAACCTGCAGTCCACCAACAACTTCCCGGAGTTCACCGGCCGCGTCTGCCCCGCGCCCTGCGAGGCGTCCTGCACCCTGAACATCGACGACAACCCGGTCACCATCAAGACCATCGAGTGCCAGATCGTCGACCGCGGCTGGGCCGAAGGCTGGATCAAGCCCGAACCCGCGCCCCGCGGCACCGGCAAGCGGGTGGCGGTGGTGGGCTCCGGCCCCGCGGGCCTGGCCTGCGCGCAGCAGCTCGCCCGCGCCGGCCATGCGCCGACCGTGTTCGAGAAGTCGGACCGCATCGGCGGCCTGCTCCGCTACGGCATCCCCGACTTCAAGATGGAAAAGCATCTCATAGACCGGCGCATCCGGCAGATGGAGGGTGAGGGCGTCATCTTCCGCACCGAATTCGAGGTCGGGGTGAACGTCTCCGTCCAGCGCCTGCTCGACGACTACGACGTGCTGGTGATGGCGGGCGGCGCCGAGGCGCCTCGCGATCTCGAGGCGCCCGGCCGTGAGCTCGCCGGCGTCCATTTCGCCATGGAGTTCCTCACCCAGCAGAACAAGCGCAACGCCGGCGACCCCGAAGCTGTCGCCGCGCCGGGCGAGACGACGATCTCGGCCAAGGGCAAGCACGTCGTGGTCATCGGCGGCGGAGACACCGGTTCAGACTGCATCGGCACCTCGAACCGCCAGGGCGCGGCCTCCGTCGTGCAGCTGGAGATCATGCCCAAGCCGCCGGAGCGCGAAAACAAGTCGCTCACCTGGCCCGACTGGCCGCTGAAGCTGCGCACCTCCTCCTCGCACGAGGAGGGCTGCGAGCGCGATTTCGCCGTGGCCACGAAACGCTTCATCGGCGAGGACGGCCGGGTGACCGCGCTGGAGTGCGTCAAGCTCGAGTGGGTCGCAGGCCCCGACGGCCGCCAGCAGATGCGCGAAGTCTCGGGCTCCGAGTTCGAATTGCAGGCCGACCTCGTGCTCTTCGCCATGGGTTTCGTGGGACCTCGGCGATCGGGACTCGTCGAGCAGTCGCAGGTCGAGCTCGACGCGCGCTCGAACGTGAAGGCCAATGTCGTGAACTACATGACCTCCGCGCCCAACGTCTTCGCCTGCGGCGACATGCGTCGGGGCCAGTCGCTGGTGGTCTGGGCGATCCGCGAAGGCCGCCAATGCGCCCGCGCCGTCGACGAATACCTGATGGGCTCGTCGAAGCTGCCGCGCTGATCATCCCTCGCCCGTGATCCGGGCGAGCACCTGTCGATAGCGCTCGATCTGCGCCTCGATCGCCGGCCTTCGTTCCGGCGAAGCGGCGTCGCGCGCGTAGGTCCAGAGCCCTGCCTGAAAGGCGGGGTAGGCGGCTTCGTAGAAGCCGAGAAGCGCCCGGTCGACGCGCCGATCGCAAACGCGGCCCACCGTCGCGCAGAGCGCCTCGACCTCGGCCTCATCCAGGTCGAGCTCGATCCGCGCCCCGGCGATATCCCAGGCCACGTCCTGGCAGCCGACCAGGTCGTGCCCCGCCGAATGGTCCAGGGCGTCGGTCTTGAAGACCCGGCCGTCCGCCGTCGTCAGCCACTCCCAACGATGAAGTCGCCCATCGATGTGGATGGCGTGTGGCTGCGCATTGAGCGGCAGGGCGGGGAGGGCGCCTGCAGCCGCTCCCACCAGTTCGGCGGAGTTCACCCGGGTCATAACGGCAAGGTCTTCCAGGCTGGCGCCTTCCGAAGCCTCGGCCGGGAACGCCAGCGCCCTCAGACCGAGGTAGCGGCCCACGTGTTCCACGACCGCGGTCCGCGACATGTTCGGGCCGGGCTCTCCCTCGATCCATTGCTCCAGCAGGAAGCCTCGCCGCAAGCCCAGAGGCTCGGGCGCGGCGCCCGCACGGGCCAGGGTGCGGGCGCGGGCGAACTTGGATTCTCCGATCTCGCCGAGGCCGGCGAACTTGGCGAGCCAGACGCCGCGCTCGCCGACCAGCCGGAATTTGCGCCGCTCCATGCCCGCATTGATCGGAATATCGGTTCGGCCCAGAGCCCAACCGCCCCCTGAGAGGTCCTGCACTTCCGTGAGCGGGCCGGTCAGGTCCACGAACCAGTTGCTCAGCGGCTCCTCTACGAGGAGATCGTCCAGCACCGCCGGCCGGCGTTCGGTCGCCCGCCATCGGGCCCGGCCCTTCCGGGTGGCATGGTGTCCCGGCTCCGCCCCATGGCTCGGCAGGAAGCAGACGCGGTCCGGCGCAACGCCCAGCGCCGCCAGCAGGTCGGCCACGGCCAGGAACGACGTTCCGGAAAGTCCCGGGCCTTCGTCCACCACAGCGAACGGGCCGGTGTGCGCCGCGAACCTCCGGCGAAGCGCCTCCGTGACGCGCAGCTCGCGCCGGAACGGATCGCCCACCGGCCGGACCGTGACCACCTGCGGCGCGTTCGTGACCGCCGCGACGAGCGCAGCAAGCCCCGTGCCTATGCTGCGGATGCCGATCACCAAGGGCGGCGCGTCCCAGGGTCGTTCAGCGGCGGCCTTCAGATAGGCCTCGGGATACACCGCGTAGAAGGCGTAGCCCTCCGGCGTCTTGATCTCGACCTCTTCCGGCAGCGGCGAGAGCGCCAGGGTCATCAACTCGGCCGAGCTGGGCGGCCCGATCACGTCGAAGCCGCTCCAGGCCGAGGCCGCGAGCTTACGCGCCAGAGCCACCAGCAACGCCATGGCCGCGTCCTGCGCCGGCGAGGCGTCATCCTCGCCGCGCGCCTCGAATTCCGCGTCGGCGACCGCCTGCGCCAGTTCGCTGGCCTGCAGGAAGGCAGAGGTGAGCCGGTCGTGGCGGTCAGGCCCGGCGGCGCGGCTCTCCGTCTCTCGCAGGGTCGCCGTGAGCGCTCGAAGCGCTTGCCGGGGCTTCATCCTGCGCGTGCGATCGCCATAGACCCACATCAGGCGCGCAGCCACAGGTGGCTGTAGGCGATCGCCTTGAAGGACTCGAAGTCCGGAATTTCCTCAGTGGGGGCTCGGCGGCGGAGCCAGGCGGTCCAGGCCTGGTACTGGGCGGGCGATGGCGAGACCAAGTTGCGCGCCGCCTTGGCGCGGGCGAGCGCCTCCAGGGGCGCATAGCCCCGGTCAACCATGACGCAGAGCGCCACGGTCGCCGAGCGCCCAATGCCGTGTTCGCAGTGGACCAAGAGCCGACGCACCTCCGCCGCCGCGTCGCGTGCAAAGCCGACGCCCCGGTCCAGCATACCCTGATCCACGGCGGCGTGGTCCTCCGTTGGCAGGTGCAGGAAGCGCAGCCCCGCCGCGGCCAGCTCGACCTCGTCGTCGCAGGCCTCGGAGCGCACGTCGATCACCGCGCCGATCCGATGCTCGGCTGCCAGATATCCGGCCGCGCCGTTCGGGAAGCTGCCGCCGATCGCAAGGTCGGCCGTCACCCAGCTCAGATTCGGCCGCCAGCGCCCGGCCACCGTCTCATTCCGCGGCGACGGCGCGTTGGATGGGTTCCGCGCGCGCCGGGCCATAACGGCGCAGCATCCGGGCGCAGAACTCCGCGAACTCCTCGGCTGCTTGCGGCGGGCTCGTATGGTGCGGTTCGATCCCACGGTGCTCTGGCGTGAAGCAGAAGGTGATCGTCACCTCGAAATCGGCCAGCGCCTCCATCTGGCGGTCGAACCAGGCGTCGGCGGCCGGGCGGAAGCTGTCCGCCCACGAGAGCCCGGTGCGCAGATGCTTCACGCCCAGCCGTTTCAGCCAGGCGACCGCCTCGTCCAGCCGGTGGTCGTGATAGTGGAACCATTGGCAGAGCCCCATTTCGGCGGCGTAGTCGGCGTAGGCTTCCAGCCCCGGCTTGGGCGTGCCGTCCTCTCGCAACAGGCCCATGTGGAAGTGCCGGTAGTAGGACGAGCCCTCAGCCTCCTTGTGGCGCGTGGTCGCTTCCCAGGTCCTCGGCAGGTCGTACAGCGAGTACCAGTGGATTCGAGGGGCCCTGCCGATCAGCAGCTCGGCGGTCTTCTTCACGCCCCAGGCCTGGACCTCCTCGGAGCCAAAGCTGGAGACGCCAACTTCCGTTACCCAGATCGGCTTCTGCGTGACGGCCCGGATTTCGGCGATCTTTGCGGGCCACTCGTCGATCATCCACAAGTTCCAGTCGAGCGGAAACCCGTGGACGGCGACAACGTCGACCTGGTCCAGAACGCCCTTGCCCTCGAGTCTCCTGATGAACGATGGATCGATGGGCGAGATGCCGCCCAACACGCGCGTGAGGCCGGGGCTTTCGGCGGCGATCGCCTCGCCCGCCAGCTTCGCCATCTCCGCGAAGCGGTCCCATTCCGGGTCGAGGTTCGGGTCCCAGTGCGACTTGTTGTTGGGTTCGTTCCAGATCTTGGCCGCCTCGATCACGCGTGGCCCCTCCCGTTCCCGTCGCCGTTCGACCTGCCGTTGCTCTTGGGCCTGGCCGGATACACCGCCCCCCATGGCTTCGGTCGCTCGGTCACCTTGCAGACGAACACCTCGCCCTCCGGGTGCTCGAGGATCCTGAAGCCAGCGCTCCTCAGCATCGCCGCCGAGCAGGCTGCGTTCGGCGCCCACCAGTTGGTCCAGTCGCCCGCGTACTCGTGCTCGACGAA
>JAGWSE010000018.1 GCA_028869395.1 Alphaproteobacteria bacterium
CTTCGATCTGCGGATCCTGGCCGTCACCGCGCTGACCGCCCTGACGGGCCGGGGCGTGAGCCACTAGCCCGTGGAGGGAACTGCCCCCGGTCGCCTGCGCGTTGAAAGGCGACTGTGGAGTTCGACCCGTGACAACCGAGACTCTCGGCCACCCCCGAAGCGACGACCGCCCGAGCGCGGCCGCCCCTCACCGGGGCCGCCGCGCGGCGCTGATCACCGGCGGCGTGTTCCTGGGCTTGGCCCTGCTGATCGCCTTCATCGTGTCGATCTGGAACTGGAACTGGTTCCGAGGGCCGCTGGCGCGCGTGCTCTCGGCGCGCATGCACCGCGAGGTGACGATCACCGGAGACCTGAACGCCAACATCTGGTCCTGGAACCCGACCGCGTCCGTGCAGGGCCTGCACATCGCAAACCCGGTCTGGGCGGGGAAAGGCCACATGGCCGACGTCGGCCGCGTGGTGGTGAGGCTTCGGCTCGTCCCGCTGTTCAGCGGACACCTGGACCTGCGCAGGCTGGAGTTCGACAATCCGAGCGTGGACCTCTGGCGCGACCGCCAGGGGCGGGCGACCTGGGACTTCTCGAACGGCGCGCAAAGCAATCAGCCGCTCAGACTTCCGCCGATCCGCAACTTCATCATCCGCGACGGGCGGCTCAGCGTCCGAGACGATGTTCGCAAGCTGACGTTCAACGGGACGATCGCCGCGCACGAGCACCTGGGACGCCGCAGCCACGGCTTCGAGATGAGCGGTCAGGGCGCGCTCAATCGCCAGCCCTTCACCCTGCAGGTGACCGGCGGTCCGCTGCTCAACATCGATCGCAGCAAGCCCTATCCGTTCGACGCCTCGATCCGCGCCGGCCAGACCTACGTCACGGCCAAGGGCGCGGTCCCCAAGCCGTTCGACTTCGGCGATTTCTACATGAACGCGACGGCGCGGGGGCCGGACCTCGCCGACCTGTACGGCATCACCGGCGTGCCGCTGCCGAACACGCCGCCCTACGACCTGCACGGCCGGCTCTCGCGCAACGACCGCGTCTATCGGATCGACGACCTGGGCGGCCGGGTCGGCTCCTCCAACCTGGCGGGCAGCCTGTCGGTGGACGCCGGTCGGCCGCGAACGCTGCTCAAGGCCAATCTGCTCAGCCGCGACCTGGACTTCCCGGACCTTGGCGCCCTGTTCGGCGGTGCGCCGAAACACGGCAAGATCGCCTCGCCCTCCCAGAAGGTGGAAGCCCAGCACCTCGCCGCGCAGAACCGGATCTTCCCGGACTCCACGCTGGACGTAAGCCGCATCCGCCAGATCGACGCCGACGTCACCTACAAGGCGCTCTCCATCCGCGACGCGCCGGTGAACCTCAAGGCCGGCTCGACGCACGTGCGGCTCAACGACGGCCTGCTGAGGGCCGACCCCCTGACGCTGGACCTGCCGCAGGGCCGCATCAGCGGCTATATCCGCCTGGACGCCCGCAAGAAGACGCCCGTCACCAATCTCGATCTGCGGCTGACCAACGCCAGGATCGAGAGCCTCATCCCCTTCAAGGTTCAGGGCTCGACGCCGTTGTCCGCCCCGATCGTCGGGCGCGCCAAGCTCACCGGCTCCGGCGACAGCGTGCACAAGGCCTTCGCCGACGCGAGCGGGCAGGTGAGCGTCGTCGCGCCGGGCGGCGAGATCCGCCAGTCGATCGCCGAATTGATGGGCGTGGATGTGATCAAGGGCCTTGGGCTCTGGAACAAGAAGAGCCAGCAGACCACCCCGATCCGCTGCGCGGTCGCCAACTTCGACGTGCGGGGCGGGGTGATGAACACCGAACGCCTGGTGTTCGACACCGGGCCTGTGCTGGTGACCGGCTCCGGGCAGGTGAATCTCGGCACGGAGCGGCTCGACTTCCGCGTCCAGGGCCACCCGAAGAAGTTCCAGCTCGTCCGTCTGCTGGTTCCGGTCGACGTGTCCGGTCCGATCCGCAGCCCGAGTCTCAAGATCGAGAAGGGCAAGGCGATCGCCCAGGGTGGCGTCGCGGCGGCCCTGGCCGCGGCGGTGTCGCCGCTGGCCGCGATCCTGCCGTTCGTCGATCCGGGCCTGGCCAAGAACGCCGATTGCGCGGCGCTGGTCACCCAGGCCGCCCAGAAGGGCGCGCCCGTGAAGACGGCCCAGGCCTCACCCAGGCCGACGACCACCGCCCGTCGCTAGCTGGCCTTGGCGGCGTCGCGCAGGCAGTTCAGCCAGGCATCCTCGCGGGCCTTCTCGGCTTCGCGGAGCTTCACCTCCGCGTCGCGCACGCCCGCGTCGTGCTTGCGCCACTCGGCCACGGCGCCTTCGCGCGCCGCCCGGGCGGCTTCCAGGGTGGGGAACCGGGCAAGCACCGCGCGCACGGAGTAGCTGACCGGCGGGCCCACCGTCTCGCGATCGGGATAGAAGCCGCTGATCGAGTCCTGGGTCTCGGTCTCGATGTGGAAGACGTCTGCCCATCCGGCATGGTGGCGCATCAAGGCCCAGGGACGTTCCACGCGCTCGCTCACGAGATTCTCCTCAACTGCTCAGGTCCGATGCGGCGCACGCTAGCAAGCGCGCCGCAAGGCTCCAACGCTGCGGATGCGATTTTGGACTTCCAAGCGTCGCCGCTTCCGTGGAAAACGCCTCCTATTGATTTGATTGTTTTCGTGAGTCCTGCGCTTTGAGCTCGATCATCATCGGCCGCCAATTCTGCGGCCCGCCGAAATCCGGCAACGGCGGCTACGTCTGCGGGGTCCTGGCGAAGGATATCGCCGGCCCGGCCACCTCCGTCCTGCGCGCGCCGATCCCGCTCGACACGCCGCTTGGGCTGGAGCCGGTCGACGGCGGCTTCGTCATGACCAACGACGAGGGCCAGCTGATCGGCCGGGGTGACCCGTCCGAAGGCGCGGAGCTTCCCAATCCCCCGCCCGCGCCCGATCTCGACGCCGCCCGCGCGGCGGGCGCCCGCTATGCGGGCCACACGACGGCCTTCCATCCGATCTGCTTCACCTGCGGCGCGGAGCGGGAAGACGGCGACGGCCTGCGCGTGTTCGCCGGCCGACTTGGCTCCGCGGACGAGGGCGTCGTCGCCGCGGTATGGACGCCGCACGCCGCCTTCGCCGATGCCGATGGACTGATCCGGCCCGAGGTCATCTGGGCGGCCCTCGATTGCCCGGGCTACTTCGCGTGGGTGGAAAGGGAGGGCCGGCACGGCGCGCTGCTGGGCACCATGACCGGCGAGGTGATCCGCAGGCCGCGGCCCGGCGAGGACTGCATCGTCCTGGCCTGGACCCTGGCCCGGGAAGGCCGCAAGGAGACGGCTGGCGTCGCGCTCTACGACGCGCACGGCGCGCTCATGGCCCGTGGCCACCAGGTGTGGATCGTCATGGGACCGCGTCCGTCAGCCGAGGTTCCGCAGGTGACCGCCTCGGCCGCGATTTCAGAAGCCTAGCGGGGGCCGCCCAGCTCCGGCGGGATCCCGACGCCGGCGTAGGCGCCTCCAGCCTTCGGATCGCGCGCCCGCGCCGAGGTCGATGCGCCGTGGGCGTTCGCGGAGGCGGCCTTCGGGGCTTTCCGGAGCGCCGCCTGCACGCTGCGGTTCGCGGGCGCGCGGCGCGTCCGGCGCGCCGGGGGGATCGGCGGCGGGATCACCGAGGTGGAGGACGAGGCCGCTGAGCCGGCCTGGCCGGCAGCGCCGCCGCTCGCCTCGCCTGTGGTGGCCGCGGCTCCGGCGGCCGACCGCGTTCCCGTTCGGACGCCGGGCAAGGCTGTCGATCCGACGCCCGCCGCGGCCGGTCCCGTAGCCGTCGGTTGTGCGGTCGGGCCGGCCGAGCTCATCGCGCGCCCCGACTGGAGGTTCTGGCCGGCCGCCCTGGCGGAGCCCGCCGCAGGCTGGCCAGACGAGTTCCCCGAGATGGGATTTGCGCCCGCCGCGCCGGCGGGTACCGACGCCCGTCCGCCGGTGCTCGCGTTGGCGCCCGGGGGCGGCGCTGTCCCGCCCGCCAGCACGCCGGATGCGCCGGTGGCCGTGGAAGGGCCGCTCGCCCCCGAAGGCGCCGTCGC
>JAGWSE010000133.1 GCA_028869395.1 Alphaproteobacteria bacterium
GCGCGCGTGACCCGACTTCATCACCCCGTTCTGGACGTCCACCACCAGCAGCGCCGTGTTCGGGCGGTCCTGAAGCGTGGTCATGGTCGCTCTCCTTGCCCGCCGCGCCCCGCAGGGCTCACCAGTTGAACAGGGTCCCGTCCTCCAGCCGGTTCACCGGCAGCTGAGCCGGCCGGTAGGGGTATTTCGCCGCCAGCGCCTCGTCGATGTCCACCCCGTGGCCGGCCGCCTCGCCCGGGTGCAGCTCGCCCGCCTCGAACCTGTAGGCGTGCGGGAAGACCGCGTCGGTCTCGGGCGTGTGGCGCATGTACTCCTGGATGCCGAAGTTCGGGACCCAGAGGTCGAAGTGCAGCGCCGCCCCCATGCAGACGGGCGAGAGGTCGGTCGCCCCGTGGAAGCCAGTCTTCACGTTGTTGAGCTCGGCCAGATGGGCGATCCGGCGCAGGTGGCTGATCCCGCCGCCGTGCACGATCGTTGTGCGGATGTAGTCGATGAGCTGCTCCTCGATGAGCTGCTTGGCGTCCCAGACCGTGTTGAACACCTCGCCCACCGCCAGTGGCGTGGTGGTGTGCGCGCGGATCTGGCGGAACGCGGCCTGATTCTCGGCGGGCGTCGCGTCCTCCAGCCAGAACGGGCGATAGGGCTCCAGGTCCCTGCCCAGCCGCGCCGCCTCGATCGGGGTCAGCCGGTGATGGGCGTCGTGCAGCAGGTGCACGTCCCAGCCCAGCGCCTCGCGCGCCGCCTCGAACAGCCTCGGCGCCGTGGGCAGGTACTTCGCCGTCGACCAGACGTTCTCGGTGGGCAGGGCGGCGTCCGCCGGCTCGTAGAACAGCTTGTCCTTCGAGACGCCGTAGGTGGACGGCAGCCCGGGTACGCCCGCCTGCAGGCGGATCGCCTTGTAGCCCATCTCGCGATAGCGCAGCGCCTGCTCGACCGCCTGCTCGACGGTCTCGCCGTTGGCGTGGCCATAGACCATCACCCCCGTCCGGCTGGCCCCGCCCAGCAGCTGGTAGAGCGGCATGCCCGCCGCCTTGGCCTTGATGTCCCATAGCGCCACGTCGACCGCGGCGATGGCCGACATGGTGACCGGCCCGCGCCGCCAGTAGGCCCCGCGGTAGAGGAACTGCCAGATGTCCTCGATCCGGTGCGCGTCGCGGCCGATCAGGTTCGGGATGACGTGATCGGTCAGGTAGGAGGCCACCGCCAGCTCACGCCCGTTCAGGGTCGCGTCGCCAAGCCCGTGGAGGCCGCCGGCGGTCTCGATCTTCAGGGTGACGAAATTGCGCCCCGGGCAGGTGACGACGACCCGCGCGCCGGTGATCTTCAGCATGGCGAGCATTCCCGATTCATGGACGGCCACCTTGTCCGAAAACCACGGCGAATGCGCGGGCCCTCGTTCCCGATCCCGCCCTAGAACTCGTAGGTCGCCTGGACGCGGAGGTAGCTGCCGGCCACCAACTGGCCCGAGGTGTCGAAGTTCGGTCCTGACGCGGCGTGCACGTGCTGCCACAGCGGCAGCCCGATGTCGGCGTCGAGGCGAAGGTTCTTGATGCGCACGGCGACGCCCGGGTCGATCAGCACGCGGTCGTAGCCGGTGTTCGGCGGATCTGCGTTGGCGCCGCTGTCGTGGTCGCGGTGGCTGCCCACAAGCTGCAGGACCGGCATCACCTTGGAGAACGGACCGATCTGGCCGAGATCGTCGTTGATCCCCACGGCCACGTCCAGCTCGTTCCCCGGGCGGTATTGGTCCTGGGTCGCGATCGCCGCCTGGTATTTCGCCTGCACGAAATAGCTGTAGTGACCGGTCGGGCCGCCGATCTGGCCCACGTGGAAACCGCTGACCATCAGGTCGGTGCTGCCGGTGCCCGGCAGGCTGTCGCGGTCGATCGCCTGACCGCCGAGCGGGCCCTTGGGTCCATGCCAGTCGCCCGTGGGCAGCTTCACACCGAAGCCCAGGCCAGTGGACTGGTCGGCGGCGAAGCCGGTGTAGGTCGCCATCATCTCCAGGTCGCCCAGCGCGCGATCGTGGGCCGTGAAGATGGTGCCCGCGGGCCCGTACACCGTGCCGTCGTCGGTGGTCGTCAGGCTGCGGTCGTAGATGGGCAGCTCGGCCATGATCGTCCACTTCGGGCTGAGCACGTACTGCCCGCCGAAGAAGTAGAACGTCGTCTTGAGCTGCTTGTCGTGGCTGTCGGCGGCCGGCGCCTTATGGCTGCCGCGCCAGTTCTGGTTCTGGTCCATGTAGGCGACGCGGAACCAGGCGGAGAAGCCGGAGACGGAGCCCTCGGGCATCAGCGTGCCCTGGCCCACGTCGAAGATGCTGCAGCCGCAGGCGCAGGCGTGGGCGGCCGAGGGGAGAGGCAGAAGCGCAGCCACGGCCATGAGGGCGCGGCGGAGGGATCGGTTCATAGGAGACATCCCGTCGAACCCGCGCGGTGAACGCGCGAGCGGCTGATCCGGAGGCGCACGACGGGCGTGCGCCGGCTCGAGGTCAGGCCAGACGGGACGGAGGGGCTTGCGAGGGGGGCGGCGGCGCGGCGAGGCCGCGGCCGGGCGCCAGGTCGCGCCAGCCGGTGGGGGGGCGGACCTCCAGCTCGACGCGCTCGGCCACGTCGACCTGCGGAACATTGGCGGGCGTGACGGCGCCGTGGCCTGCGAAGGCGCAGACGTGGTCGCCGCTGCGGTCGGGAGACTTGCGCGGACCGTCCGGCCTCGCGCTCCCCATCTGCATCGGACCATGGCCGGTGCAGATCGCCAGCGTCATGCGCCCGCCCAGGTCGGCGGGCATGTAGCCGGGAGGGATCAGGACCTGCACGGCGAGCGCGATTAGCGCGAGGATCGCCGCCCCCCGCATCACCAGTCCCGTCCTCGAAGTCATGGCCCGCTGTTAGCACGATCTCCGGCCAGCGCCATCGGGCCAGCGCCGGCCTTGCTATTCCACAAGGGCCCGCGGCAGCTTGAAGCTGACCGTCTCGCGGGCGGCGTCGATGTCCTCGACGGTGACCTGGAACGCCTCGGAAAGGCGGCGGATCACGCCCTGCACCAGCACCTCCGGCGCCGAGGCCCCCGCGGTCACGCCGACCGTGCGCGCGCCCGCCAGCCAGCCGAAATCCAGCCCGTGGGCGTCGTCGATGAGATAGGCCGCCGCCCCCGC
>JAGWSE010000134.1 GCA_028869395.1 Alphaproteobacteria bacterium
GGCGAGCGCGGCCACTACGAGATCGCGCTGGCCACCCTTCATCACCCCCTCTCGGCCGCGGACCGCAGGCGCATCCGATACACCTACGTCCGCGCCATGGAGCACTTCGCCAACCCCGGCCTGATGCTGCCCGAGCAGGTCTACGACGGGGTGGGGGCCAGCGGCGGGACCGAGCCGCCGGGCCAGGGCACCGGCTCGGCCACGCCGCTCGCCTGGTCCCACGCCGAGTACGTGAAACTGCTTCGTTCGCTCGCGGACGGCAGGGTCTGGGACAGCTACCCCGCGGTGGCGGCGCGCTATGCGCACGGCGGAGCATCGCAAGCGTCGTCGCCGAAGCGGCGCGCCCGGCGGCGGAGGGCCGCCTCGCGTTGACCTGCCGCCGGCCCATTTCAGATTCGAGGGCGTCGACGCGTCAGACGTCGCGACCGGAGGAAACCGCGAGCCAGGCTCGCCAGGAGACTTTGAAGAATGTCGACCACAGGTAGCGCCCGCACGGCGGGGCCCGCGAAGCCCACGGCCGCGGCGGTGCGGGTCAACGTCGCCTTCATCACGGCGATCGTCGCGGTCGCCACCATCGGTGGCTTCATGTTCGGCTACGACAGCGGCGTCATCAACGGGACCCAGGCGGGGCTGGAGAAGACCTTCAACCTGTCGAAGTTCGGGACGGGGGTGAACGTCGGCGCGATCCTCCTGGGTTGCTCGGTGGGGGCGTTCATCGCCGGGCGTCTCGCCGACCTGATCGGCCGCCGCACGGTGATGATGATCGCCGCGGCGCTGTTCCTCCTGTCGGCCCTCGGAACGGGCGCCGCCCCGACGTCCATGCTCTTCATCCTCGCGCGCATCGTGGGCGGCCTTGGGGTCGGAGCCGCCAGCGTGCTCTGCCCGGTCTACATTTCCGAGGTGACGCCTGCGAGCGTCCGCGGCCGGCTGTCGAGCGTGCAGCAGATCATGATCATCATCGGGCTCACCGGGGCGTTCCTGGTGAACTATCTCCTGGCGCACACGGCGGGCTCCTCGACAGCGCTCATCTGGGGCCACCCGGCCTGGCGGTGGATGTTCTGGGCCCAGGTCATCCCGGCAGGCGTGTTCCTGGTCAGCCTGCTGATGATCCCGGAGAGCCCGCGCTACCTCGTGGTGCGGCGGCGCGAGGAGCACGCCCACATCGTGCTGACGCGCCTGTTCGGCTACGTCGAGGCGACCCAGAAGGTCGAGGAGATCCGCGTCTCCCTGGCGGACGACCACCATCGGCCGAAGCTCTCGGACCTGATCGACAAGACCAGCGGGCGCATCCGCCCGATCGTGTGGACCGGGATCGGCCTGGCCGTCTTCCAGCAGCTCGTCGGCATCAATATCGTCTTCTACTACGGCGCGATGCTCTGGCAGTCGGTGGGATTCTCGGAGAACGACTCCCTGAAGATCAACATCCTGTCCGGCTCGCTCTCGATCCTCGCGTGCCTGGGAGCGATCTTCGTGATCGACCGGATCGGCCGCAAGCCGCTGCTTTTGATCGGCTCTGCCGGCATGGCGATCACCCTTGCGGTCATGGCGGCCTGCTTCTCGACGGCGACGGTTGTGGGGGGGAGCCCGCACCTTCGCGACCCGATTGGCCTGATCGCGCTCGTGGCGGCCAACGCCTACGTCGTCTTCTTCAACGGCAGCTGGGGCCCGGTCATGTGGGTCATGCTGGGCGAGATGTTCCCCAACCAGATTCGCGGTTCGGGCCTGGCGGTGGCGGGATTCGCCCAATGGATCGCCAACTTCGGGATCAGCGTCAGCTTCCCCGCGCTAGCCGCCTCGCTCGGGCTGCCGATCACCTACGGCTTCTATGCGGTGAGCGCCTTCGTTTCGTTCTTCTTCGTCCGAGCCATGGTTCACGAGACCCGCGGGCGTGAACTCGAGGAGATGGTGGGCTAGCGGGGAGGGGCCGCGCCTCGCGTCGCGCTCGCGCGGCCCGATCCGCGGCCCCGTTTGCAAAATTGCACATCGACCTGCGCGCGATCGCGTGCAGCCAGGGGCCAAACGCCCTGCAAAGACTTGCGTTTCACGGCGGCACGCCTCAGGCTGCCCTTGGGGAGGACGAACGGGCGTCGCATGAAAAAAAATGCAATCCTTGGACTTCTCGCCGCCCTGTCCCTGGCGGCCGGGGGCAGTTGGGCGGCGCCGCGGCCGCCGAGCTACGCCCTGCGGCTTCCTCAGGACGAGACGATCTACTTCGCCATGGTGGACCGCTTCGCCAACGGCGACCCGACCAATGACGACGCCCACACCCCCGGTGGTCCGCTGGTCAACGGCTTCGATCCGACCAGGATCAACTTCTACCAGGGCGGCGACCTCAAGGGCCTGACCGAGAAGCTGCCCTACATCCAGCACCTCGGGGCGACTGCGATCTGGGTCTCGCCGATCTTCCGCAACAAGTGGATCCACAACTGGCGCGGACAGCCGAGTGCGAGCTACCACGGCTACTGGATCACCGATTTCACCGACGTCGATCCGCACTTCGGGACGAAGGCCGACTTCAAGCGCCTGGTCGAGGCCGCCCACGCCCGCGGAATGAAGGTCTACCTCGACATCGTCATCAACCACACCGCCGACATCATCCGGTACCGCGAATGCCCGCACGCGCCGTGCCCCTACAGGTCGGAAGCCGAGTACCCCTACGACCGCAAGGGCGGCGTGAACGGACCGCCGATCAATCAGGGATTCCTGGGCGACGACGCGGCGCATCAGACCGATGCGAATTTCGCGCGGCTCGTCAGCCCCGACTACGCCTACACGCCCTATATCCCCGCGGGCGAGGCGCACATCAAGAAGCCGGACTGGCTCAACGACGTGCGCCTCTACCACAACCGCGGCGA
>JAGWSE010000135.1 GCA_028869395.1 Alphaproteobacteria bacterium
CGGTCACATGGTCATCTTCGAGAAGACGGGCGCGGTGGCCGAGGCGGTCTCGAGGCTGGGCTAGCGGGTCTTCGGAGGCGCCGGGGGCTCGCGCTCCGGCGCCTTCAGCCGGCGTTTGTTCACGTGGGCTTCGACCTTCTCGCCCTGCAGCGTCTCGCCGCGGAAGTAGAACTTCTGCCAGGATCGCTTCAGGGCCTCGGGGTCGCCCGCCTTCAGCTGGCGGTTGAACTCATCGCGCGAGGATGACCAGGTCTCGTACTGCGCCTTCAACTCGGGCTCCGACTTGAGCGTCCTCAGCACCGGCTCGAAGCGCTCCACCTGATTGTGCTCGACGACGTTGATGAAGCAGAACGGCTCGTCCTTCTCGAAGCGCACCCGACCAGGCGCGGTGAAGAGCCAGTTCATCGTGAAGGGAAAGGGCAGCCAGTCGGTCTCGACGAGGCCCGTCAGCGGCTGGATGCCGTGCTTGATGTGGTTCGGCGGACCGCCCGTCAACACCGCCCATCCCGGCGGCGTGCGGAAGAGGTAGCCCGTGTGGAACGTCAGTGTCCCGTAGGCGAAGTGACTCATCACGAACCCGCCAGGGTTCTTGATCGTCGGGTCGTCCGGAATGATGCGAAGCGCTTCCGTCGCCGGGCCGCCGTTCCATTCTGCCGTGAAGCCGAACGGGCAGAGGATCTCCCAGCCGGTGGTGTTCGCCATGGTGAGGGGCAGGCAGCGGTAGGGCGCGCGGCCCGCGAAGCCTTCCATCCAGCGCCGCTCGGGTCGCCCGGGGATCAGCTTCGGCGGATCGGGAATGGTGGTGAAGCACTCGAGCTGCATGAGGAACTCCCGGCGGAAATCGGCCGCTCACCCGATCAACGCCGAAGGCGGCGGCATCGTGCAATCCGAAGGCGCGTTAGGATCGGGCGATGGCCAAGCGCGACCCCGCCCAGGCGAGCCTGTTCGAAGCCCCGCCGGACCTGCCGCAAGGCATGGTCTACGCGCCGGAGTTCGTGAGCCCGGCGCAGGAACGTGAGCTGGCGGGCTGGCTTGCCGCCCTGAGGTTCGAGCCCTTCCAGTTCCAGGGCTTCGAGGGGCGTCGAAAGGTTCGCTCTTTCGGTTGGGCTTACGACTTCTCGCGCAGCCATCTCCTGAAGGCGGACGATCTCCCGCCGGAGCTCCTGCCGCTGCGCGAGCGGGCGGCCGGACTCGCCGGATGTGCGCCGGAAGACCTGCAGCAGGTGCTGATCAACAAGTACGAGCCCGGCGCGCCGATCGGCTGGCACCGCGACCGGCCGGTCTTCGAGAAGGTGGTGGGCGTCTCGCTCCTCTCGCCCTGCGACTTCCGCCTGCGCCGGCGGACGGCGGCCGGGTTCGAGCGCAAGACCCTCACGCTCGCGCCACGCTCGGCCTATCTGCTCGCAGGCTCCGCGCGCACCGAGTGGGAGCACTCCATTCCCCCGGCCACACAGCTTCGCTACTCGATCACCTTCCGGAACTTTCGAGGCCCGCCTGCGCCAGCGGCCTGAGCGGCGGCTTGTGCGCGCCGGCCGAACGCGGTCATCTGCCATCGGGATCCGGCGGCAAGTCCGGGCCGGGGTTCGGGAGGAAATCGAGTTGAGCACCGCAGCTGCGGCCGCCGCGCCGCCGCCGATCGCCACGCCGGCGACCCTGCGCAAGGTCGTGGTGGCGAGCCTGATCGGCACGACCATCGAGTGGTACGATTTCTTCCTCTACGGCACAGCCGCGGCGCTGGTCTTCAACAAGCTGTTCTTCCCCGAGGCCGACCCGCTGACCGGCACCATGCTCGCCTTCACCACCTATGCGCTGGGCTTCGTCGCCCGACCGCTCGGGGGCATCGTCTTCGGCCATTTCGGCGACCGCATCGGCCGCAAGCGGCTCTTG
Organism: Alphaproteobacteria bacterium; assembly: GCA_028869395.1. Classification (GTDB taxonomy): domain Bacteria; phylum Pseudomonadota; class Alphaproteobacteria; order Caulobacterales; family Caulobacteraceae; genus Phenylobacterium. Next base: position 1,888 of record JAGWSE010000135.1, read on the forward strand.
ATGGCGAGCCTTCTGCTGATGGGACTCTCAAGCGCCGCCATCGGGCTTCTGCCGAGCTTCGCCTCCATCGGGTTGGCCGCCCCGCTGCTGCTCACGCTGCTTCGGCTGGTCCAGGGCTTCGCCGTGGGCGGCGAATGGGGTGGGGCGGTTCTGATGGCGGCGGAGTACGGCGACGTGCGCCGGCGCGGCATGTGGGCGGGGTGGCCGCAGGTCGGGGTGCCTGCGGGCAACCTGATCGCAGCCGCCATTCTGGCGCTCATGGCGAGGTTCCAGACCAACGAGCAGTTCCTCGCCTGGGGCTGGCGCGTGCCATTCCTGCTGTCGATCGTGCTGGTCGCGATCGGCTGGTGGGTGCGGGCGAGCCTGGAGGAGACGCCGGTGTTCCGGGAGCTTGAAACGCGGGACGAGGCATTGCCCCGGGCGCCGCTCGCCGAGGCGCTGCGCAAGCGGCCCGGCGGCATCGCGATCGGCGCGGGCCTGAGGATGGGCGAGAACATCTGCTACTACGTGATCACCGCCTTCTCGCTCACCTACGTGACGGAGGTGGTCCACATGACGCGCGAGGTGGCGCTCAACGCCCTGCTGATCGGCGCAGCGGTGGAATGCGCCGCCATGCCGGTCTTCTCGTGGCTGTCCGACCGCATCGGCCGGCGCTGGGTCTACGCCATCGGAGCCGGCGGCCAGGCCATCTGGGCCTTCGCCTTCTTCCGCATGCTGGAATCCGGCGCGACGCCCCTGGTTATCGTGGCGATCGTCGTGGGCCTCGTCTTCCACGGCGCCATGTACGGTCCCCAGGCGGCCTTCATCGCCGAGCTGTTCCCGACCCGCTTCCGGTACTCGGGCGCATCCTTCGCCTATCAGGCGACCTCGGTGATCGCCGGATCGCTCGCTCCGATCATCGCGGTCGCGTTGTTCAAGCAAACGCATTCGGCCACGCCGATCGCGATCTATGTGGCCGCCGCCTGCGCCATCAGCGTCGTCTCCGCGCTCGTGGCGCGCGAGACCAAGGGACGGAGCTGGGCCGAGATCGACGCGGGGGCCTGACGGCCCGGGGGGCTGGCCTTAGCGCTCCTGCATGCCGCCGCGCTCGCCGCTTTCCCGCCGGGCCCGCTCCAGTTCTTCGCCCTCGGGTCCGTCGAGCGCATCCTCGGCCTCCTTGGCCTTCTTCTCGTACCCACCCTTCTCGACGAACGAGCGCTCGTCGCCGTCGAACTTGCGGGACGCGTCGTAATTGCCTTCGCCTTGGATCTGTTGCTTGTCCGCCATGCTCGGGCCTCCTCTGGTCGAGGGGAGAAGCGCCGCGCCTGTGACGTGGTTCCAATAGAGTTGATCTATTCCACGTATCGAAAGAAGCGATTTGATCTATGCGGTGGCGCGGCCATAGTGCGCGCCGGCCATTTCCAAGGAGCCCAACATGAGCCTCGCAGGCAGCAAGACCATCGAGAACCTGAAGGCCGCGTTCGCCGGCGAAAGCCAGGCCAACCGCCGCTACCTCTACTTCGCCCAGAAGGCCGACGTGGAAGGCTACAACGACGTCGCCGCCGTGTTCCGTTCGACCGCGGAAGGCGAGACCGGCCACGCCCATGGCCACCTCGAGTTCATGGAAACCGTCGGCGACCCCGCCACGGGCCTGCCGATCGGCGGCACCTCCGACAATCTCAAGGCCGCCATCGCCGGTGAGACGCACGAGTACACCGACATGTACCCGGGCATGGCGCGGACGGCCCGCGACGAGGGCTTCGACGAAATCGCCGACTGGTTCGAGACGCTCGCCAAGGCCGAGAAGTCCCACGCCGGCCGCTTCCAGCGCGCCCTGGACCAGCTCGACTGATCCTGCCCTGTCATCCCGGACGCCGCGCCAGCGGCCGTCCGGGATGGACGGACACGCACGCTGGATCTCGGCCGCCCGCGTCGCCGCTGCGACCAGGCCAGGACCGTCCCGGTTGATGGGCCTAGGACTTCTTGCCCGGCCAGGCCCGGCTGACACCCTTTTCCAGAATCGGCGGTGAGCCCGTGAGTGACGACGCCAAGGACGCCAAAGAGGCCCGGCGCGAGGGGAGCCTCGACGCCCCCCTCAGGCATCCGATCGCCTGGCGCGACGACGACTATTACGACCTGGACAAGGTCCACGCCGAACTGCAACGCCAGTTCGACGTCTGTCACACGTGCCGCCGCTGCTTCAATCTCTGCGACGCCTTCCCCCGACTGTTCGACGCCATCGACGAGAGCCCGACGGGAGAGATCGATTCGATTGGGACCAAGGAGCACGACCACGTCGACGAGGCCTGCACCCTTTGCGACATGTGCTTCCTCACGAAGTGCCCCTATGTCCCGCCGCACCCGTTCGACCTCGACATTCCGCACCTGATCCTGCGCTACCGGGCCGCCAAGCGCCGGGCCGGAGAGCGCGAGTTCGTTCGCGAACAGCTCGGCCGCACGGACCGCAACGGCAAGCTCGCCAGGCCCGTGGCGCCGATCGCCAACTGGGCGACTGCCCGCAGGAACACCCCCCTCCGCAAGCTCATGGAGGCGATCGCCAAGATCGACGCCGAAGCGGAGCTGCCCCGCTATCATTCCCGCACGGCCGAGGACCGCCTGAAGCGGATGATCCCGGCCAATCCGGAGGGGCCCGCGTTCGGCAAGCGCAAGGTCGCGATCTATGCGACCTGCTACGTCGACTACAACAAGCCCGATACGGCCGTCGCCGCCGCGCAGGTGCTGGCCCACCAGGGCTGCGAGATCGAGCTCGTCTATCCCGAGTGCTGCGGCATGCCCGAGCTGGAGGCCGGCAATGTGGCCGACGTGGCGGGCCGGGCGGCGCGCGTGGCGAAGGCCTTC
>JAGWSE010000019.1 GCA_028869395.1 Alphaproteobacteria bacterium
AACGCCCGCCGGGGGCGACCCCAGGGATAGCGCCACAGAAAGCAAACCGCCCGCGAGGCTTCGGCTTCGAAGGGTAAGGGTGAAAGGGTGCGGTAAGAGCGCACCGCGTCCCTGGTGACAGGGGCGGCATGGCAAGCCCCGCCAGGAGCAAGACCGAATAGGGGTCCCGCGCCCGTCGCAAGACGGGTAGGGCTGTCGCCGGCCCGAGGGACCCGGGTAGGTCGCGAGAACCGGCCCGCGAGGGTCGGTCCAGAGGAATGATCGCCGCGCCGGCGTCACACCCGGCGGCACAGAACCCGGCTTACAGGCCGTCTGGTCCCTTGCTCTTCCCTTCGGAGCTCAGCCGTGCGGCGCCTCGATGGTGCGCCGGTAGAGGTGCCAGGTCGCATGGCCGAGCACCGGGACCACGAAGATCAGTCCGACGAGGGCGGGGAGCGAACCCACCACCAGGGCCGCGGCGACGATCAGGCCCCACAGCGCCATGGCGCCCGGGTTGGCCCGCACCGCGCGGGCCGAGGTCGCGATCGCCTCGGCCATGCTGACGTCGTGCTCCAGCAGAAGCGGGAAGGAGACGACACTCACCGCAAAGGCCACGGCGGCGAAGACGAACCCCACCGCCACTCCGATCGCGATCATCGCCCATCCGGGCCCGGTGGCGAAGACGTCGTGCAGGAAGCCACCGACGGAGCGGGGCGGCGCGGGACCCAAGGTTGCGGCGTAGATCCCGTAGGCCGCAGCGAGCCAGGCTGCGAAGATCAGCATCAGGATCGCGCCCAGGCCGAGGATCGACCCCAGCCGCGGCGAACGCAGCACCGCGAACCCGGTGGACCAGCCCGCCGCCTCGCCCGCTTCGCGCCGGCGGCTCATCTCGTAGAGCCCCACCGCCGCCAGGGGGCCCAGGATGGCGAACCCCGAGGCCAGCGGGAAGATCATCGGCAGGAGGTTGTAGCGGAAGGCGAGGCCGCCCATGAGCAGTCCTGCCAGCGGATAGATCACCGCCAGGAACAGCACGTCGTCCCGGGTCGCGCCGAGATCGGCGGCCCCTTTGCGGAGGGAGGCCAACAGGTCTTGCGCCGTGATCCGCCGCACTGCGGGCGGCGCTAGCGCGGCCCGCACATGCGGCGCCGCACGCACCGCGCGGCCGATATCGGCCCACGTCCAGCTCAGACGCTCCAGGACATATTCGAAGGGATTCTCGACGTGGTTCTGGACCGCCATGCTCCACCTCCCGGGCCGAACGGCCGCTGCTCGAGGAGCGTGGTCCGCGAGGCGCCGGCCGGGGACGGGCGCGACGCCGCGGACCACAACCAAAGACGTAGCATCCTAACACAAAACCGCCTCGCGAGCCGAGGATTCGGGATCGGGCGAACTTCCGTCCTATAGTCGTGTTCGCCGACGCTGAGTCTGAGGAGGAGGGCCGCAGATCGTGAGCGAAGAGGCGACTGTCGGGTCCGAGCGGGATCGCGCGCTGGCGCACCTGTCGCTCTGTTTCGTGCTCGACGCGGCGACCGGCGGCATGGCGGGGCTGAAGACGCTCGACGCGGTGCTCGTCATGGCTATCAACCAGGCCAATATCGCCCCGCTCACCCGCGATCCGGACGCCCGCCTCCGCTACGGCGCCCTCGATGCGCCCGCGCCCGACGCCGAACGACGGCCGGTCAGTGTCAGCGCCGTCGCGACCTCCCTGAAGCTCCCTTACGAAACGGTGCGTCGGCGACTGAGGCGCCTGGCCGAGGCGGGGGCCTGCCATGTCGGCGAGCGTGGGGCCGTCGTCCCCCAGGCCTTCCTGGGCTCGCCGGCCTACCTCGACACGGCCCGCGCCCTGCACGAGCGCATGTGGACCTTCTACCGCGACGCCCGCGGGGCGGGACTGGTGGGCGAGTTGCCCGCCTCGCGCTATCCGATCGACGCAGGGGTCGCGGTGCGCGGCGCCATCCGCCTGGGCGCCGACTACCTGCTGCGCTCCACCGACGGTTTCGTCGGATACTTCGGCGACCTCATCTCGGGCCTGACCGGCATGGCCGTGCTGTGCGAGAGCCTGCGCTCTGACGGCCAGGCCAGCGGAGCCTCGATCACCGTCACGGCGCTCGCCCAGCGGCTGCGCATCCCGCTCGAAACTGTACGCCGCCACGGCCTCGATCTCGTTAGGTCCGGTCGCTGCGTGCGGCGCAGGCGGGGCCTGGCCGTGACCGAGGCCATGCTCGCCGGTCCCATCCTGGGCGGCCTGTTCCACGAGAACGCCGGCCATGCCCACCGGCTGTTCGCGGGCCTGGCCGAACGCGGAGTGATCGAGGCCTGGGACCGGCTTCGTCCCGCGCCCACGCACGTCCTGCCGGCCGCGCGGGGCGCGTGACCGGGCTCGCCGCGACGGCTGGACCCAAGCCCAGTCGCGACGCGTTTCAGGCGCTGAACGCCATTCGAGGAGATGCTGCATGAGAGCCGCCCCCTCTGCCCCCCATGCAGAGCCGCCGTCCGGCGCCAACGCGCGGCGGCCGCAGTAATCCTAAAGTGAGCCAGGTCGGGGAAGCCCAGCCGCCGGGGGAAGCCCGGCCCGGCCAATGGCGCCAGATCGCGGCGCAGAGCTGGCACGCGGCCCACCCCGTCCCGGCCCTTTATTGCGTACCGGGCGTGGCGCTGGCGCTGCTGACCGGGCTGGCCCTGCGCCAGCCGGGGCCTGCGATCCTGGCCACGGCCGGCGCGTTCTCGGTGGGCTTCGGCGCCTTCCAGCGGGTCAGCCGCCTGCACGTTGCGCCCATGCTGTTCGCCGCGGTCGTCATGGCGATCGCGACCGCGATCGGCACGGTGGCCAGCAACAACACCTACGCCGACGCCGCCTGCGTGGCCGTCGCGGGCTTCATCCTGGGGCTGGGAACGGGCTTCGGCACGGCGCCTTGGTGGGTGCTTCTCCAGGGCGCGATCTTCCTGGTGGTGTCGGGATCGATCCCGGGGGATGCGAGGGAGGGGTTCGCCCGCGCAGGCCTGATCCTGCTCGGCGGGGGAGTGCAGACGGTGATCGTGGCGATCCTGCGGGCGCTAGCGCCCGGAGGGTTCCCGCCGCTCTCCGCACCCGCCGCGACGCTGCATCCCGACACTGCGGCCGAGTGGGCGCAGACGGCGCGGCGTGTGGTGAGCCGCCCCGCGCCGGAGTGGCGCTACGGCATCCTGCTGGGCCTCGCCGCCGGCTTCGCCGCGCTGGTGCAGCGCTGGCTGGCCTTCCCGAACGGCTACTGGGTGCCGATGACCGTGGTCATCCTGCTTCGCCGTGGCGCGGCCGAGACCATCACCCGCGGCGCGCTTCGCATGGCGGGAACCCTCCTGGGTGCGGGCGTGGCGACCGTGGTGGTCGCGGCGCTTCGGCCGACGGAGTGGGGGCTGGCCCCGCTGATCGCGATCGCCGCATGGGGCGCCTATACGCTCCAGTGGGTGAATTACGGCACCTTCTCGGTCTGCGTGACCAGCTATGTCGTATTCCTGCTCTCCCTCGAGGGTCTGCCGGAGCTGGCCGTCGCCGGCCACCGGATCGTGGCCACCCTGCTGGCCGGCGTGATCGCCGCGGCCGCCTTCGCCGCCGCCCGCGTCTGGCGGCGAGCCCTGGCGGCCGGCCGTTTCGCCAGCACCCCGCGCGCGGCCAAGTAGCCGCGTCCCGCGTTTGGAAGGTCGATGGCCTTTCCGAGCTTCACCGCCCCGCACTCGCCGCCGGGCCCGTCGGCCCCGCCGATCGGCGACCAGTTCGCCCACCTGCTGGCGGGCGGTCCGCAAGCCTGGTGGCCCCTGCTCGCCAGCTTCAGCCACATCGCGATTAACCTCGCGCTGGGGGTGGGGATTGCGATCGTCACCCTCTGGATAGCCGGTTGGGCCTCGTCGCTTGCGCGCGAGGCCGCGGGCCGACTGCACGGCCACGATGCGCCCGACAGCGTGTTGCAGGACTTCATCGGCTCGCTGGTGCGCTACGCCGTGGTGGTGATCGGCGGGATCGCCGTCCTCCAGCAGATCGGGGTGAAGACCACCTCGGTCCTGGCGGTCCTGGGCGCGGCGTCCCTGGCCATCGGTCTCGCCCTGCAGGGCGGCCTGAGCAATGTCGCGGCCGGGGTGATGATCCTGTTGCTGCGCCCCTACCGGATCGGCGACCGCGTCGAGATCGCGGGCGTGGTCGGCAAGGTGCACGGCATGGACCTGTTCGTCACGCGCCTGCACGACCTCGACAATTCGGTGGTGTTCATTCCGAACTCGAAGGCGTTCGGCGACCGCATCGTCAACTTCTCCATCCCGGCGAGCCGCCGCATCGTGATGGAGTTCGGGATCGATTACGCGGACGACGTCGAGCTCGCACTGGCCATCCTGCTGGACGTCGCGCGCGCCGATCCCCGCGTGGTCGACGACCCGGCGCCCTGGGCCATGGTCACCGAGCTCGGCGACAGCTCGGTCACTGTCACCTTGCGCGCCTGGACTTCGCCGGACGGCTACATCGACACGCGGTTCGACCTGATCCGCATCATCAAGGCGCGCTTCGAGGCCGCCGGCCTGAATTTCCCCTTCCCCCAGCGGGTGATCTCCGCGGTCCGCGCGTTCTCCGAGCCGGACCGGGAACGTCAGCGGCGGGAGCTGGAAACGCTGCGTTCCGACGGCGCGTCTGACGGCAAGAAGGCGCCCCCAGCCGACACTCGCGCCGATCGCGGGTCCGGCTCCGCTTCGGAAGCGACCTGAGCCGCGCGCCGGCGCGGGCGCTAAGTTCAATGTATGTTCTGTGGATAACTAATTCCCGTTAACCATACTTGGCCGCAAAGGTCTGCTTGGCCTTTGTTTTTGCCGGGAATAGTCATTCAGAGTCATTGTATCCCAATTAATCCCATGATACCCCAGTCACCATTCGCTAACCAAACCGGG
>JAGWSE010000136.1 GCA_028869395.1 Alphaproteobacteria bacterium
GGCAAGCCCGGGCGGCGCAACTCGGTGAAGTGCCTGGGCCTGGAAGAGAAGATGGGCATCCACGGCAACGCCACCTGCGTGATCAGCCACGAGGAGGCGACCGGCTGGCTGATCGGCGAGGAGAACCGCGGGCTGGCGCTGATGTTCGTGATGATGAACGAGGCCCGCCTCGGCGTCGGCATGCAGGGCCTGGCCCAGGCCGAGGCCGCCTACCAGGCCGCCGCCGCCTTCGCCAAGGAGCGGCTGCAGGGCCGTTCGCTCACCGGCCCGAAGAATCCCGACGGGCCGGCCGATCCCATCATCGTCCATCCGGACATCCGCCGAATGCTGATGGACGCCCGGGCGATCATCGAGGGCGGCCGGGCGCTGATGTTCTGGACCGCGTTGCACGGCGACCTGGCGCACGCCAGCCCCGACGAGGCGGTGCAGCTGAAGGGCCGCGACGTCATGGCCCTGCTGACGCCGGTGCTGAAGGCGTTCCTGACCGACCGCGGTTTCGACATCTGTTCCGACGCCATGCAGGTGCACGGCGGCTCCGGCTTCACCGAGCATTTTCCGGTCAGTCAGTACCTGCGCGACTGCCGCATCGCCCTCATCTACGAAGGCGCCAACGGCGTCCAGGCCCTGGACCTGGTGGGCCGCAAGCTGGCGGCCGACGGGGGCCGCGCCGTGATGAGCTTCTTCGCCGAGCTCGACGGGTTCGTGGACGCCAACGCCGCGGACGACGGGCTCGCCGACTTCGTGGGCCCCCTCGCCACGGCCAAGGCGGAGCTGCAGGAGGCCACCATGTGGCTGATGCAGAACGGCCTCGCCAATCCCGACAACGCCGGCGCCGCCTCCACCGACTACCTGCACCTCTTCGGCCTGACGGCGCTCGCCTACATGTGGGCGCTGAGCGCCAAGGTCTGCCAGGAGAAGCTCGCGGCCGGCGCGAGCGACCCGGTCTATTCCGAGAAGCTCACGGTGGGCCGCTATTACATGGCCCGCGTGCTGCCGGAGACGGCGAGCCGGCTCGCCAAGCTGAAGACCGGGGCGGGGCTGATGATGGCGCTGCCGGCCGAGGCGTTCTGATGGCGATCTACCGGGCGAGCGTGGACTGGCGGCTAGCCGCGCCGGACGAGGATTTCCTCAAGGGCCGCTATCCGCGCGCCCACCAGGTCCGCTACGGCTCGGGAGTCGAAGTGCCCGGTACGGCCTCGCATCATGTGATCGGCAATCGGTGGGCGGCGCCGAACGCCGTCGATCCGGAGGAGATGCTGGTCGCCTCCATCGCCCAGTGCCACATGCTCTCCTTCCTGCACGTGGCCCGCGAGGCCGGCTTCGTGGTCGACCAATACCGCGACGAGGCCGAGGGGGTGATGGAGGAGATCGCGCCTGGGCGGATGGCGGTGACCCGCGTGACCCTGCGTCCGGCGATCGGCTACGGCGGCCGCTCGCCGAGCACGGAGGAGGCCGACCACCTCCACCACGCCGCGCACGAGACCTGTTTCATCGCCAACTCCGTGAAGACGGAGATCACGGTGAAGGCGAGGCAAGCCTTGCGCTAGCCGCTCTGTCCCCCGCCCGAGGCCCCGCCAGCGCGGGGACCCGCGGAGGCGAGGAGATGACGCAGCCTTGGCTCCAGCGCGGCCGCGTCTCTGAGTTCGCACTCCCAGATCGTCTCGACCCACCAGCCCTGCGCTTCCAGCTCGGCCCGGCGCTTCGCGTCGCGGGCCACGTTGCGGGCGATCTTGGCGACCCAGTAGTCACGGTTCGCCTTCGGGATCCGGGCGCCTCGCGCGCAGTCGTGGCCGTGCCAGAAGCAGCCGTGGACGAAGAGCGCGAGCCTGCGCCCGGCCATGACGATGTCCGGAGAGCCCGGCAGGTCCTTGCGATGCAGCCGGTATCGGGCGCCAAGCCTGGTCAGCGCGCGGCGAACGGTCAGTTCCGGCGTCGTGTCCCGACCCTTGACCCGGCGCATCACCGCCGAGCGCTTGGCGGGCGGGTAGACGTCGGTCATCTGGCCACACCTTCCACCGCTCGTCCCTGCGACGGCGGGACTCCAAGCTGAATCAGCCTCAGCGGAACCGCCGCTTGGCTTCCGGCCCGCGCGGGGATGAGCGGAACATGGCGCTCACAGCCCCTCGAACAAGGCCGTGGAGATGTAGCGCTCGGCGAAGCTCGGGATGATGGTGACGATGAGCTTGCCGGCCATGTCGTCGCGGGCGGCGACGTCGAACGCCGCGACCAGCGCCGCGCCCGACGAGATGCCGACCGGCAGGCCTTCCTCGCGCGCCGCGCGCCTGGCCATCGCGAATGAGTCCTCGTTGGTGACCTGCACCACCTCGTCGATTACGCCGCGATCGAGGATAGAGGGCACGAAGCCCGCGCCGAGGCCCTGGATCTTGTGCGGCCCCGGCTGACCGCCCGACAGCACGGCCGAGGCGGCCGGCTCGACGGCGATCATCTTCACCGAGGGCTTGCGGCTCTTCAGCACCTGACCGACGCCGGTGATCGTGCCGCCGGTGCCGACGCCCGAGACCACCGCGTCCACCCGGCCCTCGGTGTCGTTCCAGATCTCCTCGGCGGTCGAGACCCGATGGATCAGCGGATTGGCGGCGTTGTCGAACTGCTGAGGCATGACCGCGCCGGGCGTCGCCTCGACGATCTCTCTCGCGCGCGCCACCGCGCCCGCCATGCCCCGCTCGGGCGGAGTGAGTTCGAGGCGCGCGCCCAGCAGCAGCAGCATCTTGCGCCGTTCGATGGACATGCTTTCCGGCATGACCAGCACGCACTTGTAGCCCTTGGCGGCGCAGACGAAGGCGAGCGCGATTCCGGTGTTGCCGCTGGTAGGCTCGACGATCGTGCCGCCCGGCTGCAGCAGGCCCTTGGCCTCCAGGTATTCCACCATCGCCACGCCGATGCGGTCCTTCACCGAGGCGATCGGATTGAAGAACTCCAGCTTGGCGACGACCTCGCCCTTCGGCTTCAGGGCGGCCATCAGCCTGGGCAGCCGCACGATGGGCGTGTCGCCGACCAGGTCGAGCACCGAGTCGAAGATCTTGCCCCGGCCCTGCCGCCGATAGCGCGCGGCGTCGTAGGCCTTGTCGGGGGTGGCGTCCATCCAGGGACCTCTCGCGGGAAACTGCCCTTCGGGGAGCGAACCTAGGACTTTTCCGCCGAGATGGAAGGGCTGCTACTCCGCTGCGATCGCGGGCGGGCGGGCCAGCAGCGGCTCCAGCAGCTGTCCGGCGATCCAGCGCACGACGGGCGCCGCCACCCCGTCCCCCGCCACGTGCAGGGCGGCCGTGGCCGCCTTCGGGAGCCGGTAGCCTTCCGGCAGCCCCATCAGCCGGGCGGCCTCGCGCGGGCTCAGGAGCCGCGTGCGAACGCGGCGTCCCTCCGCCACCAGGATCACCTGGCGCGAGGAGCCGCCGCGCGGGGTGCGAAGGCATCCGGCGAGCCCGTCGAGGCGAAGCTCGGCGCGCTGGACGGAGCGACCATCTTCGACCCGCATGCGGCGGAAGACGGCGCCTACGACGCGCTCGCCCCGCGCGGTCGCCGCCTCCAGCCGCGCCCGATGCAGGGGCGACATCATGGCGAGCCAGCGCTGCGTCCGCTCCGGCGGGTGCCAGGCCGCGATGCCGTCGTCGTCCAGGACGGCGGCCAGGCTGGCGTTGCGGGCGGGCGGCTGCGCGACGCGCCACCAGATCCAGCGCTCGGCCAGATGGGGGGGCAACCGGGCGGCGGCCGCCTTGACCGCGCGGGTCTGCCAGGGGCCCTCGCCCACGAGCCGCGAGGGCGGCGCCAAGCGGGTCGCCAGGATGAAAACCCTTGGCCGCGACTGCGGCAGGAAGGCCGCCGCATCGATCTCCAGAGCGCCGAAGCGGTAACCGGCCGCCGCCAGCGCCTCGCCCACAGCGGCGAAGTCGGCGCCGCCGTGCGACGTCAGCAGGCCGCTGACGTTCTCGATGACGATCGAGCGCGGCGCGCGGCCCTCGCGCGCGAGCTGTTCCATCAGCCGCCAGAAGCCGTAGAAGGCCGAGGACCGGCCGCCGGCCAGCCCGGCGCGCGCGCCGGCGAGGCTGAAGTCCTGGCAAGGGCTGGACGCCCAGGCGAGGTCGGCCACGCCGGGCAGGGCCTCCCGCGCGATGCGCCAGACATCGCCTTCGTGCAGATGGTGGTCGGCGTCCGCGAAATTTGCCCGATAGGTGGCGGCCTTCACCGGATCGAAGTCGTTGGCGAACAGGCAATCCCACCGGTCGCCGAGGCCCAGCCGGGCCATGCCGCCGCCGCAGAAGAATTCGTAGAAGGTGAAGCGCCCGCGACTCACGAGGTCGAGCGTAGCGGAAAACCGTCGCGTCGGCGCCCGCCAGATCTGACGGGCCGGACCGGATCGGCCAGGTCAGCCCTGGCCGATCTCCTGCAGCGGAAGCTGCGCCTTGGCGGCGGCGTCGGTGTGGTGCGGTCCGGGCAGCACGAAACCAATGGCGATCGCCACGGCGGCCACGGCCGCGATCAGCAGCTTGGGCGTCATAACGGGTCCCTCTCCGTCGTACGCGTCGCCCGTTTTCCGCCAGATCTCTTA
>JAGWSE010000005.1 GCA_028869395.1 Alphaproteobacteria bacterium
CTTGGCTTCCCGATCCCGCTCAGCGTGCCGGCGTTCGCCATGGTTGGCATGGGCGCGATGGTGGGCGGCGGCACCGGCGCAGTGATGACTGCGGTGGTGATGATCTTCGAGATGACGCTCAGCTACGACATCATCATGCCGATGATCGTGGCGGTGGCGATGAGCGTCGGCGTGCGCCGGGCCCTGTCGGTGGAGAACATCTACACCCTGAAGCTGGTGCGCCGCGGCCAGGCGATCCCCAAGGTGCGCCACGCGAACATGTTCCTGGTCCGCCGGGCCCGCGACGTGATGGACCCCGACGTGCTGGTCCTGCCGCGGGAGGCGAGCTTCGATGACCTGTTGCGCGAGCACGGGGTGGAAGGCCGGATGCGTCACGTGGTGGTCACCGACGGCGACCGCCTCTACGGCGTGATCCGGGTGAACACGGGCCTCAGGCGCGGGCTCGCCGGCGCCGAGACCAAGGTGACGCTTGGCGACGTGGCCAGCCGCAACTTCACGGTCGTGGCGGAGGACGACATAGCCTTCGACGTCATCAACCGCATGTGGCGCAAGGACGCCATCATGGCCGTGGTGATCCGCGGCCACGGGGAGCCGCGCGCCGAGGACGTCGCCGGGGTGATCACCAAGGAACACGTGGCGGACTCGGTCGCCAATTCGGTCAAGATCTATCCGGCGGCCTAGGCGCGGGTCGCAGGTCCCATCGACATCGCGCCGCGCGAGCGCCAGGTACAAGCGGTGAGCGACACGCCGCCAGCCGACACTCCGCCAGCCGACGCGGAACCGAGGCGCTACGAGCTCGCCTTCCTCACCGACCAGTGGGAGTGGGAGGCGGACGTCGTCGCCGAAACGCCCGAGCAGGCGAAGGCGGCGGCGTACGAGGCCCTGGAGGCGCTCGTCCGCGATGAGGCGCCGGAGCTTGCCTGTGTCACGCTGCTCGAAGACGGCGTGAAGATCGGCGTCTGGGACTGGGTGGAGCGGCAGCCGTTCTGGACCCCCCTCTGAGCGGTCGCCAAGGAACTCCGCCCACGGTCATGTCTTCTGGGAGGGAAGTGTCTCCGCGAGGCCCTTTGGTCCGCGCGGCGTGCGTGGATCGGTGTTCAAGCCCTGGTGTTCTGGGCGGGTGGGGAGAAACCCAGGTGCACGCAGCCCGACTGGAAGACCTGAATGCGAACCGCCTGCTGGGCGTTCTGTCGGAGGCCGATCGGCGGCGCCTCTTCCCCCAGATGTACGTCTTCGACCTCGCCGCGGGCGAGGCCCTGCAGCGGGCCGGGGACCGGGTGGAACACTCCTGGTTCCCGCTCGGCGCGAGCCTGGCCTCGTTCTGTGTGCAGCTCGGAGCCGACGAGCAGATCGAGGTGGCGATCGTCGGGCGCGAGGGCGCCGTGGGCGGGATGGTGTCGAACGGCGGCGTGCCGGCCTTCGCCACCGCGCACGTCCGAGCCCCGGGCCGCTTCCTGAGGATCAAGATCACCGCGCTGGAACAGGCGAAGATCGATTCCGTGCACCTGCGATACTGGTTCGCCCGCTACTCGGACTGCCTTCTGGCCCAGGTGTTCCAGACCGCGGCGTGCAACGTCAAGCACACGGTGCTTCAGCGGGCCTGCAAGTGGCTGCTGGCGACCTCGGAGCGCACCGAGTCCAGCGAGATCGAGATGACCCAGGAGGAGCTGGCGCAACTGCTGGGGGTCGGCCGTCCCTTCGTGAACAAGATCCTCGGCGAACTCCGGGCCGAGGGATGCATCGAGACCCGCAGGAGCCGGATAACGATTCTGGACCGGCGGAAGCTGTTGCGCGCCTCATGCGGGTGCACGACGGCGATCGAAAGTCACTTCGACACCGTGCTGCACGGCATCTACGTCTAGCCGATGGGAACGCATCTCACCTGAGCGACTTTTCAGGTCTCCGAAAACGGAGCGGAAAACCGATGTTGCTGGGAATTGCTGTTCTTCTCGTCGTCCTGTGGCTCCTTGGCTTCCTGGCCTTCCACGTCACGACCGCGGCGATCCATCTGATCCTGCTGGTGGCCCTGGTGCTGGTGGTGCTGCACTTCGTGCGCGGCCGACGAGCCCTTTAGCGGTCCACGGCCTCCGACCCCCGCGCGCGAAATCGAAAACGGAGCTTCGCGCGCGCCCCTGATCGGGGCTAAGCCTCTGCGCCAGCAGAGGGAACGCCATGGAACTGAAGGACAAGATCATCGTCGTCACCGGGGCGGCGAGCGGCATCGGCCGGGCGCTGGCCAAGCGGTTCGCGGCGGAGGGGGCGAAGACGATCGTCTGCGTCGACCGCAATGAAGCGGGCGCGCAGGAGACGGCGGCGGCCATCGGCGGCCGGGCCTTCCGCGTCGATGTCTCGAAGGAAGACGAGATCGCCGGCCTGATCGAGACGGTCGAGCGCGACATCGGCCCGATCGACCTGTTCTGCTCCAACGCCGGGATCGGCATCGGCGGCGGGGCGGAGGTCGCCAACGCCGAGTGGCAGCGGATCTGGGACATCAACGTCATGGCCCACGTCTGGGCCGCCCGCCACCTGATCCCCCGCATGATCGCCCGCGGCGGCGGCTACCTGCTGAACACCGCCTC
>JAGWSE010000137.1 GCA_028869395.1 Alphaproteobacteria bacterium
CGCGCCGACCGCCGCCGCGCCCGCCGCCCCGGCCACGCCGCCGATCACCGCCAGCCGAACGAACCGGCCCTGGAACAGGCCGGCGATATAGCCGTCCTCGGCCCCGGAGAGGTGCAGCACCTCCACCACGTCGCGGCGGGTGGCCAGGCCCGCCTGCGTGGCGAACGCCACGGCCGCCGCGGCGGCCGCGGCGATGACCAGGAACACCCCGGCCCCGAGGCTGCGCGCCACGTCGGCAGAGCGGCGGATGTCGCGAATCCACAACCGGTGGTCGTCGACGCTGGCGTCCAGGCCGGCGGCCTGCAGGGCCTGGCCCAGCGACGCGGCGGTCGCCGGCGACTTCGAGTCGAGCGTCACCGTCACCATCCGGGGCACGGGCAGGTCCTGGATATCCGAGATGTCGCCGAGCCAGGGACGGATGAGGTCGTAGACCTTCTTCGGCTCCAGGGCGCGCGCCTCTGAGACGCCGTTGACCCCGGCCAGCACCTCGGCGGCGCGGGCGGCGGCCGCATCCGGCGTCTGGCCGTTGACCGGCCGCACGATCACCGTGGCCTCGCCCCCGAGCTGGGCGATCCAGCCGCCGGAGGCCCGCTCGGCGGCCAACACCCCGATGGCGGTCAGGCAGGCCAGGAAACAGAGCGTCGCCACCACCAGCAGCAGGGCCCTCGTCCCGCCGCCCTCCGGAAGCAACGGAGCGGGGCGCCAGCGTTTCGGGTCGAAGCCGGTCACGCCGGTTCGAGCCCCGCGGCCCGGGCCGTCATCCGGCCGTGCTCGAGGTGCAGGATGGGCCGGTTGGAACGCGCCACCAGGTCCTGGTCGTGGGTGGCGATCAGCACCGTGGTGCCCAGGCGATTAAGCTCTACGAACAGCCGGAAAAGCCTGAGCGCCATGTCCTGGTCCACGTTGCCGGTGGGCTCGTCGGCCAGCAGGATGTCGGGCCGGTTCACCACTGCGCGGGCGATCGCCAGTCGCTGCTTTTCCCCGCCTGCCAGCGTGGCCGGCATGGAGTCCATCCGCTCGCCCAGGCCGACCCAGCTCAGTAGTTCGGCCACGTCGCCGCGATACTCCGACGGACGACGGCCGGAGATCCGCAGCGGCAGGGCGGCGTTGTCGAACACCGATAGGTGGTCCAGCAGCAGCAGGTCCTGGAAGACCACGCCGATGCGCCGCCGGATGGCCGGGCGCGTCTTGACGCCGGCATGGACCACGTCCTGCCCGAAGATCTCCAGCCGCCCCTCCGTGGGCCGCGCCGCCAGCGAGATCAGCCGCAGCAGCGTGGTCTTGCCCGCCCCTGAGGGGCCGGTCACGAAATGGAACGAGCCGGCGCGCAGGCCGAAATTGAGATCGTGCAGGACCTCGGGGCCGTCGCCGTATCGCATCGACACGCCTTCGAAACGCACGATCTCGTCGGCGACGGATAAGGTCGCAGCGGCCATCGGCTTTCTGGACATGTGATCCGAAATCGGCGACCTCGAAGAGTGTTGCTGGGAGGTCCGATTCGCCTCGAATGATACTGACCTGTCCAGAGTGCGCCACCAGCTATTTCGTTGATGACGCCCGCATCCCCAAAGCTGGACGCACGGTGAAGTGCAGCAGCTGCGGGGCGCGGTGGACGGCCAGCAACGAACCGGTCTTCGTACCCCCGGCGCCCGAGGTCAAGCCGAGGGCCGAACGTCGGGCGCCCGAAGCGGTCGCGGAGGCGCAGCCTTCCGCGCCCGAAGCCGACCCCGCCGATGACCTCGAATTCGTCACCGTCGAGCGCGAGCCCGCGCCGCGCCGACGCGCGGCTCGCGCGCCAACGCCAAAGGGAGAGGCCAAGGGCAAGGTGTTCGTCTGGGTCGCCGCGGCCGGGATCGTCGTGGCGGTGGTGGCCGGCGCGCTGGTCTTCCGCACCGACGTGGTCCGCTTCTGGCCGAACAGTCGCGCGGCCTATGCGGGCCTCGGCCTGCCGGTGAACAGTGTGGGCCTGGTCATCGAGGCGGTGCATGCCGAGCCGACCTTCGTGGGCGGGCGTCCGGTGCTGTCGGTGACCGGCGCGATCCGCAACGTGAAGGACCAGGCGGTGAATTCGCCGGCGATCCGCGTGAACCTGCTGAACCACGCGGGCAAGGCCGTCGCCGCGAAGATCGTGCGGCCGATCGATCCGCGCGTGCCGGCCGGCGCGACTCGCCACTTCGCCATCGCCATTTCCGACCCGCCCTCCAACGCCCGCGACCTGGAGGTGGTGTTCGACCTCTCGCCCGAGCACGCGGCGAGCACCCCGCCGCCGGCCGCCCCGGCGGCGCCCGCGCCAGCCGTCGCCCAGCCCCTTCCGCCTGGATCGCCCGACGCGCTTTCCCATGGCTGAACCGAAGGTGCTCCTGAGCGAGGCCGAGGTCGCGGCCCGGGTCGCAGGCGTGGCCGAGGCGATCGCGCCACGCACCGACGACGAGACGGTGGCGGTCTGCCTGTTGACCGGCGGCCTGTGGTTCTGCGCCGACCTGATGCGGGCGCTGGCGAGGCTCGGCCGTCACGTGCGCTTCGACGCCTTGTGGCTGGCCTCCTACGGCGATGAGCGCGCCAGCCTCGGCCGCTGCGAGGTGCGCGCCGACCTGCAGCGACCACTGGCCGGGCGCACGGCGCTGATCGTCGACGACGTCTTCGACACCGGGCTGTCGCTCTCTGAGGCCGCGCGGCTGGTCCGCGACTCCGGCGCACGTGACGTTCTGACCACCGTCTTCGCGCGCAAGCCCTGGCCCACCCCGCGCGCCATCGAGCCCGACTTCGTGGGCTGGGAGGCCCCCCAGCGGTTCCTCGTGGGCTACGGCATGGACGCCGCCGGCGC
>JAGWSE010000138.1 GCA_028869395.1 Alphaproteobacteria bacterium
CAGCATCGCCGTCGGCATGCCCGGTGTCGCCTGGTAGCCGGTCGCCCGCGCGGCCTCGCTCCAGACGCCGCGCTGCGCCTCGGGCGCATCCTTCACCGCCAGCAGCCAGCAGCCGGCCTCCGCGGCCGCGGCCTCGAAGCCGCGAAGCAGCGCTTCCAGCGCCTCGCCGCGGCGATCCGGCGCGACGTCCGGCGCGAAGCCAAGGCCGGCGTCCTCGGTGCAGGGCGAGCCCAGGCACGCCATCCGCACCGTGAAGGCCCGCGGCGCAATCTTGCGCGTCGCCGCCACCAGCCGGCGGCCCAGGTCGGTCAGCGTGGTGTCCAGCGAATAGTCGGTGAAGAAGCCCGGCGCCGCCGCAATGATCCGCCCGCCGTCCTCGACCACCGCGTAGCGCCACTCGAATCCGGAAAGGCCCGACGCCTCGACGGCGGCCAGGTAGTCGAAACCCTCCAGCGCGCCGGGGAAACAGGCATCCCAGGCCTCGCGGCCCACCTGCAGGATCGAGCGGACGACGCGGACCTCAGGCATCGACGGTCTCCGCGCGCCGCGGGTCGGGCCGTCGCTGGACCCCAGGCGCGCCGAAGAAATCGGCCGTCAGGTCGCCCACCACGTCCCTTTGCCGATCGACGTGGATCATGTGGTAGCAGTCGTCGAGCAGCTGCAGCGCCACCGGGCCGCCCAGCCGGTCGCGAAGCCGGTAGGCGTTGCGCGGATGGCTCATGTCGTCGTCCTGGGCGTGCAGGATCAGCGTGGGCTGATGGATCAGCGGCGCGACAGAGTCCAGGTGCGCGGCCAGCCAGTGCATCTCCGCCATGGCGCCCAGCGGCACGCGATCGAGCGCGCCCGGGATCACCGCGCCCTGGGTCGCCGCCATGCCGTCGCGCAGCCGCTCGTCCTTAAGCCCGAACGGATAGGGCTCGACGAAGCTGAGGCGGCGGATCAGGGGCAGCGCGGCGAACGGCTCCAGGTACGGCACGATCGCCGAGTACCAGTGCTTCATGTTCCAGCCGTCGTAACGGTAGGTCATGGAATAGACCGCCGCGCCGGCCACCGACGGATCCTCCGCGGCCAGGGCCAGCCCCAGCGCGCCGCCGACGCAGATGCCGGCGACATAGACCTCGTCGTGGTCGGCCTTGAGGCGGTGATAGCCCTCGCGCACCGAGGCCAGCCAATCCTGCCAGGTGGTGCGCAGCAGGTTCGCCTCGTCCACCCCGTGACCGGCCAGCAGGGGCGCGGCGACCGAGAACCCCCGCCGATGAAGACGTTTGGCCAGGAACTTCATCTCGCCGGGCGCGCCGGTCATGCCGTGGATCAGCAGCACAGCCTTTCCGACCGTGCCCTTGAGCCCGTAGGTCAGATCGCGGTCGGGGATTTTGAAATGCGTCATTCCGTTCAAACCCCCGCCACGCCGACGATCACCACGCCCGCGAGGATCAGGGCTGCGCCAAGCGTCTGGCGGCGGCTCATCTTTTCCTTCAGCAACAGCAGGCCCGCGACGGGCACCGTTGCGTAGGTCACCGTCATCACCGGATAGGCCATGCTGAGCGGCGTCTTCTGGAGCACCAGAACCCAGGCGATGCTTTCCACCACCCACAGGACCAGGCCCAGCCAGATCAGCGGCTGCAGCGCGACGCCCCAGGCGAAGCTCGGCGTCTGTTCGGCGCGCGCGTTGCCGAGCTTGAACGAAAGCTGCTGCAGCGTCTCGGCTGCGACGCAGAAGGCGAGCAATCCAAGCGCCGCCGGAACGAGCTTCTCGGCGTTCATGCGGCGCTCTCCAGGAAAAGCTCGAGAAGGCGCAGGTTGACCGCCTCGTTCACCCGGTCGGCGCGTCCAGGCTCAGGCCGTCGCCACGGCTGGTCCAGCAAGGCCTCGCCGCGCTTGAGCAGCGCCGCGGTCGCGCCACCGCCATAGACCGGCTTCGACCAGTCGCCCACCACGTCCGCCCCGACCAGCCGGCGCCCGCCCGCGATCCGCCGCACCGCCTGGGCGA
The DNA here is from genome assembly GCA_028869395.1 of Alphaproteobacteria bacterium. GTDB lineage: Bacteria > Pseudomonadota > Alphaproteobacteria > Caulobacterales > Caulobacteraceae > Phenylobacterium. Next base: position 1,991 of record JAGWSE010000138.1, read on the forward strand.
CGAAGTCGAGGCTCGCGCGGCCCTGGTCCCAGTTGGTGACGGCGTCCTCGGCGCGAAGCACGTCCTTGTCGAGCGTGACATACACCGCAGACGTCGGGATCTCGGCGGCCAGCCGGTCGAGGAACGCGGTCTCGCCCATGGCGGCGACCGTCGGCCACGCGCGGCCTTCCAGCACCACCTCGTCGCGGCCGTCGGGCGCCTCCCATGCGAACATGTCGAGCTTCCCCTCGGCGATCAGCGCCAGGTCGCCCTCGTGCGCCTTGGCCGCGCCGATGTCCCGGCTGGTGACGCCCACGGTGATCACCCGGGCCACGCCGGGCAGGCGCGCGGCCCGGCCGACCCATGAGCCGCAGTGCCGCCCGCGCGCGAAGCGTATCCAGTCCGGATGGTTGTCGAAGTGGATCAGGGTCACCGGCTGGCTCGCCTGCGCGAGCGCCCGCTCCAGCATCAGCGGCGTGACGTGGTGGAAGTCGCCGGATCCGGCGAACACCAGGTCCGCCTCGCCGCACTCCGGCAGTTCCGCGGCCAGCCGGCGCTTCAGGATCTCCAGCGTCGCTTCGCCGCTCCACAGCCGCAGCGCCGGCCCCAGGTCCTGCGCGCCCATCACCCGGCCGCCGCGCGCACGCACGTGGGCCTCGAGCGCGGGCTGGCGCGTCAGGCTGTCGTCGAGCTGCAGGATCACCGGGCGCACCGCGTTCAGCTCTTCGCGCAGCGCCTCAGGAGCTGGTCGAGCAGGCGGATGCCAAGGTCGATCTCGTCCTTGGTGATGTGCAGCGACGGCGCCAGCGTGATGACGTTCTTGTAGTAACCGCCGACGTCGAGGATCAGGCCGCAGGTCTTGCCGTTCCCCGCGTCGAGGTCGCCCTTCATGCCTTCCTCGGCCATGGCGTCGAGCAGCGCCTTGGCGGGCGTCCAGCCGTCGGCCTCGCAGATCTCGGCCCGAAGCGCGAGGCCGAGCCCGTCCACGTCGCCGATCTGCGGCCAGCGCTTCTGAAGGTCCTTCAGGCCCTCCAGGAAGTAGGCGCCCTTCTCCACGACCGACGTCTCGTAGTCGTCCTCGGCCAGCATCTTCATGACTTCGAGACCGACGGCGGTGCCCATCGGATTCGAGTTGAAGGTCGAGTGCGTCGAGCCCGGCGGGAAGACGGTCGGATTGATCAGGTCCTCGCGCGCCCAGAGCCCCGAGAGCGGATTGAGGCCATTGGTCAGGGCCTTGCCGAACACCAGCACGTCCGGCTCAACGCCGAAGTGCTCGATCGACCACAGCTTGCCGGTCCGGAAGAAGCCCATCTGGATCTCGTCCACCACCAGCAGGATACCGTAGCGGTCGAGCACCTTCTTGAGTTCGACGAAGAAGTTCTTCGGCGGCACGACGTAGCCGCCGGTGCCCTGGATCGGCTCCACATAGAAGGCGGCGAATTCGGCCTGACCGGTCTTGGTGTCGAGGACGCCGTTGTATTCGGTCTCGAACAGCCGCTCGAACTTCTGCACGCAGTAGGAGCCGTACTCCTCCTTGCTCATGCCCTTGGGGCCGCGGAAGTGGTACGGGAATTCGATGAACTGGGCCCGCTCGCCGAAATGGCCGAAGCGGCGGCGATAGCGGTAGGACGAGGTGATCGCCGAGGCGCCCAGGGTGCGGCCGTGGTAGCCGCCTTCGAAGGCGAACATCAGGCTCTTTCCGCCCGAGAAGTTGCGCACGAGCTTCAGGCTGTCCTCGACGGCCTGGGCCCCGCCGACGTTGAAGTGCACGCGTCCCTTGCGGCCGAACTTCTTCTCGGCGTCCTGGGCGATCATGGCGGC
>JAGWSE010000139.1 GCA_028869395.1 Alphaproteobacteria bacterium
ATGGCGAGCGACAACCAGTCCGGCCACGGCACCGCCTTCACCGTCTCGATCGAGGCGCGCGAAGGGGTGACGACCGGGATCTCGGCCCACGACCGGGCGCGCACCATCGCCGTGGCGATCGATCCCACGAAGGGCTGCGACGACATCGTTTCGCCGGGCCACGTCTTCCCGCTTGTCGCCAAGCCGGGCGGGGTGCTGGTCCGCGCCGGGCACACCGAGGCGGCGGTCGACATCAGCCGGATGGCTGGCCTCTATCCGGCCGGCGTGATCTGCGAGATCATGAAGGACGACGGCTCGATGGCCCGACTGCCGGACCTCGTCCCCTTCGCCCAGCTGCACGGGTTGAAGATCGGCACGATCGCCGACCTGATCGCCTATCGCCGCCGCACCGAGCGGCAGGTGGAGCGGGTGCTGGAGCGGCCGTTCGATTCCGCCTACGGCGGCCGCTTCCGGATGATCGTCTACCGCAACGTGATCGACGGGACGGAACACGTGGTGCTGGCCCGCGGCAAGATCGATCCGGAGCGGCCGACTCTGGTGCGGATGCACCGCGTGGACATGGCGGCCGACATGTTGGGGCATGTGGAAGCACGCCGCGATTACGTGCCCAGGGCGCTGCGGGCGATCGCCGAGTACGACGGGGCGGGGGTGGCGGTGTTCATCCGCGATCCCAACCCGCACTGGCTCTCGGAGCGCTACGGCCGCGAGGACGCCAGCCAGAGCGACAACATCCTGCGCGACTACGGCATCGGGGCGCAGATCCTGCTCGACCTGGGCGTCCGCGACATGAGGCTGCTCAGCTCGTCGGCCACGGTGTTGCCGGGCTCGGCCGGCTACGGGCTGAAGATCCTGGGGCGTGTGCCGCTCGACTGAAGCCGCGGCCCGCGCGTTCCCGCTGAATGAGCCAACTGCGCATCGGCTGCTCGGGGTGGACCTACAAGGACTGGACGGGTCCGTTCTATCCGCCGAAGACGAAGGACAAGGACCGTCTGGAGTATTACGCGGGCGTCTTCGACACCGCCGAGATCAACGCCAGCTTCTACCGGCTGCCGTCCGAGCAGATGGTCGAGGGCTGGGCCCGGCGCGCGCCGGAAGGGTTCGTGTTCGCCTGGAAGGTCAGCCGCTTCATCACCCACAACAAGAAGTTGAACGCGTGCGAGGACCCGGTCGCCCTGGTCTTCGGGCGAATGGCGCCGCTGGCCGACCACTACGGTCCGGCGCTGATCCAGCTGCCGCCGCAGCTCCGGCGCAACGACGCGCGGCTGGCCGGCTTCCTGAAGCTGCTGCCGAAGCATCGCCGCCATGCCGTCGAGTTCCGCCACGAGAGCTGGTACGCGCCGGAGGTGCTCCGCATCCTGGGCGAGTTCGACGCGGCGCTGTGCATCTCCGACCACCACTCCGCGCCCTCGCCCTGGGAAGTGACCGCCTCCTGGGTCTATGTGCGGGGACATGGGCCCGGCGGCCGGTACTTCGGACGCTATCCAGAAAGCGAACTCGCGGCCTGGGCCGACCACATCGCGCACTGGCGGGGTGAGGGGCGCGACGTCTACGCCTACTTCGACAACGACGTGAAGAGCGCCGCGCCTTTCGACGCCCAGAGGCTGATGGCGTTCACCGGCGCAACGGCCTACGGGCCCTCCTAGCGGCCCTAAGGTCGCGCATCGCCACAATCTGAGTTTCCTCGGTCGAGGATCGGGCCTATATGTCCCCTCGCACCCGCCCGGCCCCGAAAGGCCGGGCGCCTTTGTTTCTGACTGGTGGGAAATACGCCCATGACCGACATCCTGATGCCCAAGGCGACCGCCGTCTGGCTGGTGGACAACACCTCGCTCACCTTCGACCAGATCGCCGACTTCTGCGGACTGCACCCGCTGGAGGTGAAGGGCATCGCCGACGGCGAGGTGGCGCGCGACATCCGCGGCGCCGACCCCATCGCCAACGGCCAGCTGAACCGCGAGGAGCTGGACCACGCCGAGCGGGATGCGAAATACCGCATGAAGGCCCAGAAGAGCCGTCACGCCGAGCTCCTGAAGCCGGTGAAGAAGGGCCCGCGCTACACGCCCGTGTCGCGCCGCCAGGACCGTCCCGACGCCATCGCCTGGTTCCTGCGCAACCACCCGGAAGTGGCCGACAGCCAGATCGCCCGCATCCTCGGAACCACCAAGGCGACGATCGATTCCGTGCGCAACCGCACGCACTGGAACGCCGCGAACATCAAGCCGGTGGACCCCGTGACGCTGGGCCTCGTCACCCAGCTCGAGCTCGACGAGGTGGTCCGCAAGGCCGCCGAAAAGAAGGTGCGTGAGGACGCCCGCCGGGGCGTGCCCGCCGACGGGCCGACGCTGCGGCCGGCTTCCGAAACCGGGGCGATGGAAACCGTCGGGGAAGAAGATGACCAGCCCGCCTACGAGGACGAGGCGGAGCAGGACGAATATTGATCTTCTGACGCCCTCCTCTTCGGGGGAGGGCGGACGAGGTCGAGCCCCTGGCGCTCTCCCTCGATCCGAGCGTCGCGGCTGCTAGTGGGCGGTGGCCCTGAGCGCCTCGAGTTCGTCCTTCAGCTTGAGCTTCTGTCGCTTGAGTTCCTTGAGTTTGAGATCGTCGGCGGAGGGGCTTCGCATCTCGTCCTGGATGGCCTTCTCCAGGGACTGATGGCGAGCTCCGAGTTCACGGAGCCGAGCTTCCACGGCCATGACGATGAGCCTCCTTGGCTGTTGGACGGCAGGTCAGTGAACACCCGCTGTCCTCGGCTGTCAGATCACATATGTTTGCAGCCGGCGCAGGTGAGCCGCGCCGTGGGATCAGGCGTTTAGGACCTTCCGCATGAGCAAAACCGACCGGGCGAGGCTGGTGGTCGGCGTCTCCGGCGCGTCGGGGATCGCCTATGGCCTGCGGGTCCTCGACGCCGCCCGGGAGCTCGACGTCGAGACCCATCTGGTGATGAGCCGGGCCGCGGCGCTGACCCTGCAGCAGGAGACCTCGCTCAACGTGGCCGAGGCTCAGGGCCGGGCCGACGTGGTCCATCGCGTGGGCGACGTCGGCGCGGCGATCGCCTCCGGTTCGTTCCGGACGCTGGGCATGATCGTGGCGCCGTGCTCGGTGCGCACCATGAGCGAGATCGCGACCGGGGTGACCGCCTCCCTGCTGACGCGGGCCGCGGACGTGACCCTGAAGGAGCGCCGACCGCTGGTGCTGATGGTGCGCGAAAGCCCGCTGCACCTGGGCCACCTCAGAACCATGGCGAAGCTCGCGCAGATGGGCGCCGTGATCGCACCGCCCATGCCCGCCTTCTATGCGCGCCCCCAGACCCTTGACGACATCATCGACCAGTCGGTGGGGCGGGCGCTCGATCTGCTGGGGCTCTCGTGGAAGCCGGTTAAGCGCTGGGGCGAGGACGTGGGGCCGATCCGGGCGGAGGCCGAGGGCGAATGATCTGGGCGTGGACGCTCGCCGCCTACGCCCGCCCCGGCGTGCCGCAGGCGTGCCTCAGGCTGCAGGACGAGTTCGGCCAGAACACCGACCTGCTGCTCTGGGCGGTCTGGGCCGAGACGACGGATCCGGAACTGCTGGCGCGCGGCGCCGCGGTGGCGCGCCACTGGGAGGCCGTTGCGCTCGTCCCGCTGCGCGAGGTGCGGCGCGCCCTGAAGGCGCCTGCGCCGCCGGTTGCGGACGCCGACCGCGAGGGCCTGCGCGAGGACGTCAAGGCCGCGGAACTTCGCGCCGAGCGAGTGCTGTTGGAAGCGCTCGCGAGTTTATCGGGGAACGAACGGGGCGGCGCGGCGGCGCTTGCGGCGCTGCAGGCCGCCTCGTCCGCCTGGACCACCCGTGCGCCCGACGAGGCGCTGGCCGTGCTCGCCGCGGCGCTGGATTAGGATCGTGGCCTGCCGATGAACGACGTTCCGACCGAAGACGTGCTCCGGACCCGCCTCGCCGAGCTTCGCCAGGATCACGCCGACCTCGACCAGGCCATCCAGGCGATCGCCCTCTCGCCTCTGCCGGACATGATGCTGATCGGACGGCTGAAGCGGAAGAAGCTGGCGCTGAAGGACGAGATCGCCCGCATCGAGGACATGCTGACGCCGGACATCCCGGCCTGAACGCGGCTGCGCCTCAGGCGGCGGGTTCCCCCGGCGCGACCTTGGCTCCGCCGCCGTTCGGCTCGCGCCACATCGGCCAAACCGTCGGTCCGCCCGGCAGGGTGATCTCGCCGGTGACCTTGAAGCCGAAGCTTTCGTAGATCGGGATATTGCTGGCCTTGCTGGATTCCAGGTAGCAGCCGATCCCCGCCTCATCGGCGATGGCCAGGTGACGGCGGATCACCACCCCGCCATAGCCCTTGCCCTGCTTGTCGGGATCCGTCCCGATCGCCTGCAGGTACCAGTGCGGCGTCTTGGGATGGCGGGCCTCGATGTAATCCATCGCCGAAGTCACGCGCCGCGCGCCGGCGAGGCCGAACAGGCCCAGGAACTCCGCCCCGTTGGTCAGGTACTGCCAGGCCGGGATGTGCCAGGCGCCGGGGGGACGCCAGAGCGCGGCGGCCTCGGCCCCGCTCGTCATGTCGCAGCCGCCATGCGGCAAGCCCAGCTTGAACAGCAGCCTGAAGAGCCGCGGCCCCTTGGTGGCGCGCGCGGCCTCGTCCGGCAGCAGGAAGCTGATCAGGGGATCGTCGTGGAAGGCGCGACCCAGGACGGCGCCGATCGCCTCGGCGTCCGGCCGGCCCGCCGCCCGCGCCGTCACCGCGGCGTCCCGTGCGCTCATCGTCTGGCTCATGGCCAAGTCTTTCGTCCAAACGGCGGCGAACGCAACGGCGCAGCTTTGCGCGCGGCCCGCGCGATCGCGTCAGCCGGCGGTCCGCTGGCGTTTCGCGGCGTACATGGCGGCGTCCGCCTGGGCGACCAGGGCCTCCGGATCGCTGTCGGCCGAGATCTGCCGTACGCCGAAGGAGACGTGCAGCGGGGCCGACCAGTCGCCGAACTTGATGGGCTCGCCTTCGATCGCCTGAGCCAGCGCCCGGGCCTTGGCGGCGGCGACCGCCTCGTCCGCCTGGACCAGGATGACAGCGAACTCGTCTCCGCCCACGCGCCCCACGAGGTCCGACTGCCGGACGTTCGCCAGCAGGCGTTCGGCCACCGCGGTCAGCGCCGCATCGCCGGCGGCGTGTCCATAGCGGTCGTTGACGGACTTGAAGCCGTCCAGGTCGAAGTACACCAGGCTCGCCGGCGCGCCGTAGCGCTGGGCGAAGGTGCGCACACGGCCGAGCTCGCGGATCAGGGCCCGGCGGTTCAGCAGCGGGGTGAGCGGATCGCGGTCGGCGAGTTCCTCGCTCTCCTCCAGCCGCCCCTTGAGCCGGCCCACCTCGCGCCGCAGGTCATCGATCTCGGTGAGCAGGGTCTGTAGCGCCGCGCGCACGGCCGGCGTCATGTCGGCCTCGGCGAGGCCCAGGAAGGCCGCGCTGTCGACGGGGGCGGCGGCCGGAGCCGCCTGCGCGCCAGCCTGGGCGAGCGCGCGCCGGCGGATGTCGGTGAACGGCTCGCTGCGCGCGCCGGTGATCTTCATCGGGCCAGCCCCTCGAAAGGCATAGGAGAATCAATGACGCGGGAGGACTTCCGGGGAATCTAACCCTCGCCGGTTGCCCGCGCAAAGCGCCCGCCTATACTCCGCGCCTTTTCCGCACCGGGGGCAGGATCACTTGACCGGAATGAGCGCCGCCGCGCCCGTCGCGATCATCATGGGCAGCCGGTCCGACTGGCCGGTGCTCAGGCACGCCGCGGACATGCTGGAGGAGCTTGGCGTCGGCTACGAGGCCAAGGTCGTCTCCGCACACCGGACGCCAGAGCGGATGTACCACTTCGCCAAGGGCGCCAAGGGGGCCGGCTACAAGGTGATCATCGCCGCGGCCGGCGGTGCGGCGCACCTGCCCGGCATGACGGCCTCGCTGACCGAGCTACCGGTGCTGGGCGTGCCGATCGAATCCAAGGCGCTGAAGGGCATGGATTCCCTCCTCTCCATCGTCCAGATGCCGGCCGGCATCCCCGTGGGCACGCTGGCGATCGGCGAGGCGGGCGCCAAGAACGCCGGCCTCATGGCCGCCCGCATCCTGGCGCTGTCCGATCCTGCGGTGGCCGATAAGGTGGCCGCCTTCAACGCCCGCCAGACGGCGAGCGTCGCCGAAACCGTCGAGGACGCGTAACCAGGCCATGACCGACCTGCCGCTCGCACCCGGTTCGACCATCGGCATCCTGGGCGGCGGCCAGCTCGGCCGCATGCTGGCCGTGGCGGCCAGCCGGCTCGGCTTCGACATCGTCATCCTCGACCCCGATCCGGACCCGCCCGCCGGGCGGGTCTCTGCGCATGCGATCCCCGCGCCTTATGACGATCCTCGGGCGCTTGAGGCGCTGGCCGCGGCGGCCTCGCTCGTCACCTACGAATTCGAGAACGTGCCGGCCGGCGCGGTCGCCAAGCTCGCCGAGATCGGCGTCGAGGTCGCGCCCGGGCCGCTGGCGCTGAAGGTCGCCCAGGACCGCTGGGAGGAGAAGACCTTCCTCAATGCGAACGGCGCGGCGACCGTCGCCTTCGCCAAGGCCGACACGGCAGAGGAAGCTGTCGCCGCGGTGGAGACGGTGGGCGCGCCCGCGCTGATGAAGACCCGCCGAGAGGGCTACGACGGCAAGGGGCAGCGCTGGGTGGAACATGCCGCGGAGGCGGACAGGGCCTTCGCCGAGCTGGGCGGCGTTCCGGTGATCCTGGAAGCGGCGGCCGCCTTCGAACGCGAACTCTCCATCATCGCCGCGCGCGGCCGCGACGGGTCCATGGCGGTCTACCCGCTGGCCGAGAACCACCACGAGAACGGCATCCTGCGCCGTTCGATCGCGCCGGCCCGGCTGTCGCCGCAGGCCCGCGAACAGGCCGAGCGCATCGCGGCGCGCATCCTCACCGGCCTCGACTATGTGGGCGTGATCGGGGTGGAGCTCTTCGAGATGGCGGGCGGAAACCTGCTGGTGAACGAGATCGCCCCGCGCGTCCACAACACCGGCCACTGGACGATGGACGGCTGCGCGGTGGATCAGTTCGAGCAGCACATCCGCGCCGTCGCCGGCTGGCCGCTCGGTCCAACCCACGCGATCGCCCGCGTGGAGATGCTGAACCTGCTGGGCGACGAGGTGGACGGCTGGCGTCGCTTCGCGGGCGAGCCCGAGACCCGGGTCCATCTCTACGGAAAGCGGGAGGCCAAGCCCGGCCGCAAGATGGGCCACGTGAATCGCGTCAAGGCGCTCTGAGGCGCCGGCGCCGCGCTCAGGGGATGTCCCGCAGCTCCGCTTCGCCGGCGTTGGGGGGCGGCTCGGCGCGGCCGTAGCGCATCCGGCCAAGCATCGTCGCCGCGCTGGCCAGCCACGCGTAGGGCCGCACGGGTGCGGACGCCTTGAACGTCTCGAAGCGCATGACGTCGCCGATGCGCCGCTCGGTGAAAGCCGCGGCGGCTTTGCGGCCCGACCCGAGGCGGATCGCCAGCGCGCCGGTCAGGATGCCGGCGAGCAGGGCGCGCTTGGAGTAGTGGTTCTCGTCTGTGGCCACGTCGCCCGCCCAGCGCCAGAGCGCGTCTGCGCTCTCCCAGGCGAGCCTCGCGCCCAGCCCCGCATTGCCGGGCAGGGTCAGCCAGCCCATCCACCGCCGCGTCGCCGGTTCGTCCTGGGCGGCCGCGTCGAGCCGCGCCTCGACGGCGCGGCCGATGCGCTCGCGCACCTTCAGTGACAGCGGGTCCACGTCCTTTAGGATCAGCAGGGCGCGGGCGTCGTGGCGTCGCGACAGCAGGGCTGCGAGGTCGGCGGGCCCGTGCGGAAGCAGCAGTTCGGTCTCGCCCTCTGAAAAGCCGGCGGCGCGCCCGGCAGCCCTTGCGGTGCGGCCCGTCCAGCCGTGCTGCGGCGCGATCTTGAGGGCCTCGTCAAGCAGCCGCTGCTCGGCGTCGTCGGCCCAGTCGTGGCTCTGAGGGGCGTCTGTCATGGGCTCATCCTAGGCGCTTCCCGCGGCGTCGTCTCGGCGTGGACATCGCGGCCCTCTTCTGCTATTTCGCCGCCCTCTGACCCGTAGGCCCCGCCTCCGGGCTCAATTTTTTTGTTCGCTCGCCGCCGCCCCCGGGGCGTGAGGGGGCCGAGCGGTAGACGTGACAGGAGAGAGACCTCTGGTTCAGATTTTCGTCCGCGACAACAACGTCGACCAAGCCCTGAAGGCGCTCAAGAAGAAGATGCAGCGCGAGGGCTCGTTCCGCGAGATGAAGCGCCACGTGCACTACGAGAAGCCGTCCGAGAAGCGCGCCCGCCAGAAGGCGGAAGCCGTGCGCCGGGCGCGCAAGCTCGCGCGCAAGCGGGCGCAGCGCGAAGGCTTGATCGCCGCGCCGAAGAAGCCCAGTCGCTAGGCTTCCGCACGACACGACCTGTTCCCATCCAGGGCCGCGCCGCCGGGCGCGGCCCTTATCGTTTCGGGGGTCGTTTCAGGATCGCTTCCGGGGCGGCTCACGGCCAAGGCGCGATCTTCCGTCGCGCGCCCCGTCGGCCGGTGGTGGAACGGTGGTCGACGTCCTATCTTTAATCGTCAGGCCCGCAATTCTTTCCCAAGGCGCTTTCGACCTATGAACCTGCGCAATCTCGTGATCTGGGGCGTCGTCGTCGTCGCCCTGATCGGCATCTACTCCATGGTCACCGGCGGCGGTCACGCCGCGGGGACGAGCGAGATCCCCTACTCGCAGCTTGTCGCCAAGGTGAACTCCGGCGAGGTGAAGCAGGCGATCTTCCGCGGCTCGGCCGTGGAGGTGAAAGACCAGGCCAACCACGTCTACACCGCCGTCACGCCGTCCAATCAGGACCAGCTGTCGAACCAGTTGGTCAAGGAGGGCGCCGAGGTCGAGTTCAAGCCGGCGGGCGGCTTCACCATCCTGGGCTTCATCCTGAACTCGCTGCCGATCCTGCTGCTGATCGGCGTCTGGGTGTTCTTCATGCGCCAGATGCAGGGCGGGGCAAGAGGCGCCATGGGCTTCGGCAAGTCGAAAGCCAGGTTGCTCACGGAGAACAAGAACCGCGTCACCTTCGAGGACGTGGCGGGCGTCGACGAGGCCAAGGAAGAGCTGACGGAGATCGTCGACTTCCTGAAGGACCCGCAGAAGTTCCAGCGCCTGGGCGGCAAGATCCCGAAGGGCGCGCTCCTGATCGGCCCGCCGGGCACCGGCAAGACGCTGCTGGCCAAGGCGCTGGCCGGCGAGAGCAAGGCCAACTTCATCGCCGTCGACGGCTCGTACTTCACCGCCACGTACTACGGCGCGGGCGTCG
>JAGWSE010000140.1 GCA_028869395.1 Alphaproteobacteria bacterium
GACCGGTTTTTTCCGCAACGGCTGCTGCGAGACCAGCCACGAAGACGTCGGCATGCACACCGTCTGCGCGATCATGACGGCGGAGTTCCTGGCGTTCTCCAGGGCGGTCGGCAACGACCTGTCGACGCCGCGGCCCGAGTTCGGTTTCGAAGGTCTGAAGCCGGGCGACCGCTGGTGCCTGTGCGCGCCGCGCTGGAAGGAGGCGCTGGACGCCGGCGCGGCGCCACAGGTGGTGCTGGAGGCCACCCACGAGGAGACCCTGGCCATCGTGCCGCTCGGCATCCTCAAGGACCACGCCGTCGAGGCGTAAGGCTCAGTCCAGCGGGTATTCCGCTTCCAGGCGGTAGGCCGAGCCGTCCTTGGTCTGGTGGCTGGAATAGAGCCCGAAGCGGTCGACCGCGATGGGCGGCGACTTCAGCAGGTTGTTGGCCTGGATCCAGGCGGCGACCTCGGCCGGATCGGCATGGCGCAGATAGGCGAGCGTCACGTGCGGGCGGTAGTGGCGGCTCTCAGGCTTGAGACCCGCGCGGCGCGCGGCGTTTTCGCAGGCCTTGGCGAGCCGGGCGAGCTGCGGGCTCTCGCTGACGCCGGCCCAGATCGCATGGATGTCGCGGCCCTCGCCGAAGGCGCCCACGCCCGAGAGCTCGAATGCGAAGCCGCCGCCGGAGAGCGCCGAGAGCTCTCCGTCCAGGTCGCGGGCCACGTCCTCGCGCAGGTCGCCGAAGAATCGCAGGGTTACGTGCAGGGTCTCGGGCGGTCGCCAGCGGGCGGTTTCCACGCCCTTCTGCCGGCGCGTGAGGGCCTGGGCGACATCGTGGGGCAGGGCCAGCGCGGCGAACAGACGGATCATGGCGACCCGGATTTAATCTCCCTCGAGCGCGCGCGCCACGAGCGCGGCGGTTCCCGCTCAAAAGGTTAACAATCCTTGACTCTCTCAGGCCTTGCTTCCGCCTCAAGCGGACCCGATATTTGCCTGGCGTCCATTGCGGGACGCTCGAATCAAAGGGCTATGCTCAAATGAGCGACTTCAACCGCGGCTACGCGCGCTCGATCCCCGTCGATCGCGCCGACATGTCGGTGGACGCGGGCCTTCGAAGCTTCATGCTCGGCGTCTACAACAAGATGGCGCTGGGCCTTCTCCTTTCGGCCATCCTGGCCTGGCTGACGGCCGACTTCGCGCCGGTCCAGCAGCTGCTGTACGTGGTGAGCCCCGAGGGCCGCCTGATCGGCTTCACGGGCCTGGGCACGATCATCCGCTTCCTGCCCCTGGCGATCCTGTTGGGCGCCATGTTCATGCGCAATCCGAGCCCCAAGGCCTCGGGCCTGCTCTACTGGGGCGTGGTCGCCTCGATCGGCGCGGGCCTCGGCGTCTGGCTCCTGGCCTACACCGGCACCTCTGTCGCCTCGACCTTCCTGATCACGGCCAGCGCCTTCGGCGTGTTGTCGCTGATCGGCTACACGACCAAGAAGGACCTGACCGGCTTCGGCAGCTTCCTGATCATGGGGCTGTGGGGCCTGATCATCGCCTCGCTGGTCTCGATGTTCTGGCACCCGGCGGGCATGTTCTTCATCATCAGCGTGTTGGGCGTGCTTATCTTCGCAGGCCTGATCGCCTACGACACCCAGCGCCTGAAGATGACCTACTACGCTCTGGGGGGCGACAGCGCCTCCCTGGCGGTGGCGACCAACTATGGCGCGCTGAGCCTCTACATCAACTTCATCAATCTCTTCCAATTCCTGCTGCAGTTCACCGGCAACCGCCGCTAGAACCGCCAGGACCGAAGTTCACGAGCCCCGGCGGGAAACCGCCGGGGTTTTCGTTTGCCCCGTCCCGGGGGCATGCTGGGCCGATGGAGCGTCCCGCGATCGTGGTGTTCGGCGCCGCCGTCCGCGCCGGTGGGCGCCCCTCACCGGCGCTCGCAAGGCGGATCGGCTACGCCGCCATCGCAGGTCAAAACCTCCCCGAAGCGCCGATCCTGTGCTCGGGCGGGGTCGGCCGGGCCGGCCCCAGCGAAGCCTCCGTCATCGCCGCGGGGCTCCTCGGCCACGGCCTCGCCCCTGAGAGGCTGGTCCTGGACGAGGCGAGCGCGGATACGCTGCAGAGCGTCGTGGCCGCCGCAGCCTTCGTGCGGGCGAGGTCCCTGAGCGGTTGCGTGATCTGCAGCGACCGCTACCACATCACGCGAATCCGCCTGCTGCTGGGCGCGCTGGGCGTTGCGTCCGCGCCGGGCCCGCTGCGGCCCGGTCGCGCCGGCGCTTCGCTGCGGCATTGGACGCGGATGCGGCTCAGGGAGGCGCTGGCGACGCCCTACGATCTGGCCATCGTGCTGGCGCGCCGCCCCGCCCTGCTCGCGGCGATTTCGGCGAGCGCTAGTCGACGACCTTGAAGCGGCCCCGGTCGAAGAAGCGCAGCACCTGCTCGAGCTCGTGACCGCGGCGCAGGACGTGGCCGCCGTGGCCGATGACGGCCCAGGCCCCCTGGCGCCGCGCGAGCGAGGGTCGCTTCTCTATGCGGTAGAGGGGCGCCTCGGACGCCCGCTTGAAGACCGAGAAGACCGCGGCCTCCTCCAGTCCGTCGATGCCGTAGTCGCGCCATTCGCCGGCGGCGACCATTCGTCCATAGAGCCTGAGGAGCCGGTCGAGCTCGCGCCGTTCGAAGAAGACGACGC
>JAGWSE010000141.1 GCA_028869395.1 Alphaproteobacteria bacterium
ATTGCCCGCGGTGCCCTCGACGATCCGTCCGCCGGGCCTGAGAAGCCCGCGCCGTTCGGCGTCCCTGACGATGAACAGGGCCGCCCGGTCCTTGACCGACTGGCCCGGGTTGCAGAATTCCGCCTTGCCCAGGATTTCACATCCCGTGGCCTCGCTGGCGTGGCGCAGCCGGATGAGGGGCGTGTTCCCGATCGCGTCCAGGACGCTCGTCGCAATCTTCATGGGCCGCTACTTAAGCGTTCGGCGGATCGCGGAACAGGGCTCCGTGTTGTTAGAAATCCTGATAGCGGCTCAATGAGCGCCAGAGACCTCAGGCCCTCGCCAGCGTGAGCTGAACGACATTCGTTCGCCCCGTGCGGAACCCCGCCTCGCAATAGCTGAGGTAAAAACGCCAGAGCCGGCGGAATCGCTCGTCGAACCCGAGCGGCCGGATCTCGTCCCAGGCCGCCTCGAAGCGATGCGCCCACTCGGCGAGCGTATCGGCGTAGTGCTGGCCGAACCGTCCGATGCCGGCCCACGACAGCCCCGCCGAGTCGGTCTCGGCCCTGAGCCGCTGTTCGGAGGGCAGCATGCCGCCTGGGAAGATGTGTTTCTGGATGAAGTCGGGCCGGCGGCGATAGTCGTCGAAGAGCTCGTCGCGGATGGTGATGATCTGCAGTCCCGCGCGACCGCCAGGCGTCAGGCGGTCTCGGATGGCGCCGAAGTAGGCCGGCCAGTAGCGCTCGCCCACGGCTTCGAACATCTCGATGGAGGCGATGCGATCGTATTGTCCATCCACGTCCCGGTAATCGATGAGCCGGACGTCGGCGCGCTCCGCCAGGCCCTGCTCGAAGATGCGGCGGCGGGCGAAGTCGTACTGCTCCCTTGAGATGGTGACGCCGGTGACCCGGGCGCCGACGTCGCGGGCCGCGAACTCGGCGAAGCCGCCCCAGCCGCAGCCGATCTCCAGCACGTGGTGGGCGGGGGAGAGCTCAAGGCTCGCGGCGAGGGTGCGGTACTTGTGGATCTGGGCGGCCTCGAGCGCCTGGCCCGGGTGCTGATAGCGCGCCGAGGAGTAGGTCATCGTCTCGTCGAGCCAACGCGAATAGAAGGCGTTGCCCAGGTCGTAGTGGGCGTGGATGTTCCGTCTGGCGCCGGCGCGCGTGTTGGCGTTCAGCAGGTGGCGCAGGCGGGTGACCAGCCGCACGGCGGGATTGCGCTTCAGCATCCGCTGCAGCCGGTCGAGGTTGAGGGTGAGGACCTCCAGCAGGGCCGAGAGGTCCGGCGTGTCCCACTCGCCGGCCATGTAGCCTTCGGCCAGCCCGATCTCGGCCGAGGCGAGCACCCGGCGCATGAAGCGGTAGTTGTGGATCACCATGCGCGCCGACGGGCCGGGCTTTTCGCCGACCAGCTTCAGCTCGGCGCCGGCGGGGGTGACGAAGCATAGCGAACCCGAGAGCCAGTTGCGGGCCATCAGCCTGAGCGCGGCGCGGAAGGCGCGCGGCGCGCCCGCCAGTTGCGGCAGCCGGTGGAAGGCCTTCGCGTCGAAGGCGGCCGCCGCGAAAAGCGACTCGTGGGCCAGGATCATCGCGCCCCTCTTTCGTCCCCGCGACCAGGATAACAGGGTTATCGCTGCGTCATGGAGCGGTTTTCGCAAATGACGCACCGGCAGCGGATCGTTTTGCCGCCTTGTGAAGCGGCGCGCGTCAGGCCACTTAGGCGCGCTCTAGAACCGCCCACGGAGCCGCCATGGCCGCCCTGACCCTCGACCGCTGGAACCTCGCGATCGGCGATGGCCATCCGCTGGTGGTGATCGCGGGTCTCAACGTGCTGGAGGACGCGGCCCTGGCGCTGGACACGGGGCGGCATCTCAAGGCCGTCTGCGCCGAGCTCGGGCTGCCCTATGTCTTCAAGGCGAGTTTCGACAAGGCGAACCGCTCCTCGATCGTGAGCTATCGCGGCCCGGGCCTGGAGGAGGGCCTGAGCGTCCTCGGGGAGGTGAAGCGGCAGCTCGCGATACCGATCTGCACCGACCTGCACACGCCCGAGCAGGCTGAGCCGGTCGCGGCGGTCGCCGACATCGTGCAGATCCCCGCCTTCCTCTGCCGCCAGACGGACCTCGTGGTCGCCGCCGCGCGCGCGACGCGGGCGGCCGGCGGATGGCTGCACGTGAAGAAGGGTCAATTCCTGGCGCCCTGGGACTGCCGCAACATCCGCGACAAGATCGGCGAAGCCGCGCCGGGCGCGCCCTTCACCATCTTCTGCGAGCGCGGCGTCTCGTTCGGCTACAACAACCTGATCGTCGATATGTTGGCGATCGAGGAGATGAAGGCGCTCGGGACGCCGGTGACCATCGACGCGACCCATGCGGTGCAGCTTCCGGGCGCAGATCCCCGCACCAACAGCGCTTCCACGGGCGGGC